>JALWSL010000032.1 GCA_027080405.1 Planctomycetaceae bacterium | reverse complement strand
TCGGGCCTGTTTTCTCATTTCATCCACCGAAGCGTTTTCGGAGATCAGATCGCGAATTTCATCGTCGATATTCATCAGTTCGTAGATGCCGGTTCGGCCCTTGTAGCCGCTGTTGTTGCAACGCTGGCAGCCCTTGCCGTAATAGAATTTGTATTGTCGAGCCTGTTTGATCGGCAACTGCAGTTCCATCAGCAACTCGTCACTCGGTTCGAATTCTGATCGGCATTCGGTACAGATCTTCCGCACCAGTCGCTGAGCCAGCACTCCTTCAACTGTTGCCGTGATCAAAAATGGCTGGATTCCCATATCCCGCAGTCGCGTGACCGCCGAAGGGGCATCGTTGGTGTGCAACGTGCTGAAAACAAGATGGCCCGTCAATGCACTCTGAACGGCCACCTCCGCCGTTTCAAAATCCCGAATCTCGCCAACAAGAATCTTGTCGGGATCGTGCCGCAAAATTGCCCGCAAAACATTCGAGAAGGTGACGTCGATATCATGATTGACGGGCACCTGGATCAATCCGTCGATTTCATATTCGATCGGATCTTCCGTTGTGATGACCTTTGTCTCGATATCGTTCAGCTCATTCAATGCGGAATAGAGCGTTGTCGTTTTCCCCGACCCCGTCGGGCCGGTTACCAGAACGATCCCGTTCGGCATTTTCAGCAGGTTGCGGAATTTGGTAAGAACCCCCACATCCATCCCGATTTTGTTCAGATCCAACTGGATGACCGTACGATCCAGAACCCGCATAACGACCGATTCCCCATTGACCGTCGGAAGAACGGAAACCCGCAGATCGACCGGGTTCCCCCCGACATTCAATTCAATTCGACCATCTTGGGGCAGTCGCCGCTCGGCAATATCAAGTTCCGACATCACCTTGATTCGTGTGATAATGGCATTGGCCAGATGACGGGGGGGAGGCACCATTTCGTAAAGAACACCATCCGCCTTGACTCGCACCTTGAATTCGTCTTCGAATGGTTCGAAATGGATGTCGCTCGCCTGATCCTTGATCGCCAGCAGCAGAATCATGTTGAGAAGTTTGCGAATCGGAGCCGCATCGGCCATTTCCTCGATATCACCCAGGCTGAATCCGCGGACGCTTTCTTCTTCCTCCAGGCCATCTTCCAGTTGACCGATGACATCTTCGATGCTGTCTTCCCGTCCGGCATAGACGCGCTGAATCGCTGCTTCGACATCCTGCAGCGAAGAGACCGCTCCCCGGACATCAACACCCAGAAAATTGCGTAAATCGTCCAGCGCAGCGACATTGCCCGGGTCGGCCATCGCGACAGTCAACACCCCATCCTTATTGGAAATGGGCACCACCTTGTAAACTGATGCCATTGTTTCCGGGACAAGTTCAAGCACTTTGGGGGGAATGTTTGTCTCTGCCAGATTGACCACCGGCATGCCGTGCTGTTCCGCCAGCGCTTCTGTTACCTGCGGCTCGGTCACAAATCCCATGCGAACCGCGACCTGACCGATCAATTCGCCGGGACTCTGATTCTGTTCTTCCAACGCGTCCCAGAGCTGATCTTCGGACATGTAGCCGAGGTCAACAAGAACTTGTCCAAGCTTACGCCTTGCCATAATTTACGCCAATTCTTTCAAATAAAACTCACTGCAGCTGACGACATTTCCCACCATTCGGCTGTGTCAATCAATAATCCTCGTCGTCGTAGTAGTCGTCATCATCTTCGTCCTCTTCGTCTTCATCATCAAGCAGCCCCTTCTTCGCCATCGCGATTTTCGCCTTCAGTTCGCCGGGGTTGTTTGCCTTGACGACGACATCACCCTCCTCGCAAAGTCCTGTTTTCCACAGATCGAACAGGGCATCGTCAAGCAGTTGCATTCCGAATTTGCGCCCCGTCTGAATACTGGAGTTGATTCGATACGTCTTCGCTTCCCGGATCAGGTTCGCAATTGCAGGGGTGACGACCAGCATTTCGTAGGCTGCGACCAATCCTTTCGGTTTTCGCGGAAGCAGTGCCTGACTGAGAATGCCGATGATCGCAACCGAAAGCTGGGTTCTGATCTGTTCCTGCTGATTGGTCGGGAAGACGTCGATAATTCGGTCAACCGTCCCCTGGGCTCCAGTCGTATGCAACGTGCCAAAAACGACGTGCCCGGTCTCTGCTGCGGTGATCGCTGCCGAGATCGTATCCAAGTCCCGCATTTCCCCCACGAGAATTACATCGGGGTCCATACGCAACGCCCGGCGTAATGCTTCCGGGAAATCAGGAACATCGACTCCGATTTCCCGCTGATTGATCGTGCATTTTTTGTGTTTGTGATAATATTCGATCGGATCTTCCAGCGTGATGATATGATGATCCATCGTATCATTCATGTAGTTGATCATACTCGCCAGGGAAGTCGTCTTTCCTGATCCCGTCGGGCCGGTCACCAGAAAAAGACCTCGCGGCCTGGTCAGTAGGTCTGCAATGACATGCGGAAGCCCCAGTTGCTCGAATGTCAGAAATTCATTGGGAATCCGCCGCAGTACCATTCCGATCTGGCCACGCTGTTTGAAGACAGCCACACGAAAGCGGGCCTTGTCCCCAAATGCGAATCCGAAGTCGGTTCCGCCTACCTCTTGCAGTTCCTGCTGATTTCTCTCCGGAGTGATACTCTTCATCAGGGAAACAGTATCTTCCGGCGTCAGGGTTTTCGTTTCGAGGCGAATCATCCTTCCGCCAGAACGAACCACCGGCGGCTGCTCCGTTGTAATGTGCAAGTCGCTGACGCCCTCTTTGACGACGGTCTCCAGCAATTTGTCAATCTGAATTGTAGCCATGCGAGTCCTTCACGACACAACAAGCCCGGCTTGGGCCAAGTCATATAACCAAAGATGTGAATAACAATGATGTGAAATCAGACCGTCCATGCAACCAACAAAACCGGCCCGTAAATTCAGAGAAAGGAAACCAAAGCCAACGAACATCAGCAATCAGAAATCAGTTCAGCTTCCCCCCGCTTCTGTCGCATTATTGAGAGTTGATGCATCAGCTTCAACCGTTTCAGCCGGAATTCACGTAAACAACCTGTTTCTAAGAGAGGCTATCCAGGTGTTCGTGTGTCGATCGGGTGTCAAAATCATTCAGGTTCGAGTTGTCTTTGTGGAGCAGCGCATCGAAAGTATCGCCGCTGAAAGAAGTTGGCAGGTCGCTGCTACGATCGGGGCTGATTCGATCGGAAGACGGATACCCCTTGTTTTACGATGAGTGATCATATGCACGTTTGTTGGCGTTTCTTTTCTCGGTTGTCTCTGCAGGTGTTCGGCCTGGCTTCGCCTGTCTGCGTCATGCTTTTCTGTGCTCTGACGGTCTCGCCAGGTTCTCTTTCGAGCAAATAGTACCGCAGATCTCGCCGGTGTAGAGTAGAAAAGAGGTAGGGGATCAATGTCCACCCACTTGCAGTCGATAGGCTTCTGTAAGCGTCGTAATTCCTTCCATAGCCTTGTCTACTGCATCATCTACGAGTGTTTTCATGCCGAACAATCTTGCCTGGCGGCGGATTGCCTGCGTCGGTTCCGAGTTGAACGCCATCTCTCGTAGCGTGGAGTTCATCATCATCATTTCGAAGACAGCCTTTCGGCCACGAAAGCCGGTATGCTGGCAATAATTACATCCCTTCCCGCGGGTAAACTCGGCTCCAGCGACTGAATCCGGGGTGAGGCCGAATTGCTCCAACTCCGACGGTTCGGGTGTGTACGGTTGTTTGCATTTGGGGCATACAACGCGAACGAGGCGTTGTGCCATCGCCGCCATAATACTTGATGCGACTAGGAAAGGCTGCACACCCATGTCAATCAGACGTGTAATAGAACCGGGCGCATCGTTCGTATGCAGAGTACTGAATACCAGGTGTCCTGTAAGGGATGCCTGGATTGCCATCTCTCCGGTCTCTGTATCTCGAATTTCTCCCACCAAAATGACATTGGGGGCCTGCCGGAGCATCGAGCGGATAATTCGAGAAAACGTCAGTCCGATATTGTGACGCACTTCAACCTGGTTGATACCGGGGAGGTAATATTCAACGGGATCTTCGGCTGTGATGATCTTTTTATCCGGACGATTCAATTCTCCCAAAGCACTGTACAAAGTGGTGGTTTTCCCACTACCCGTTGGGCCGGTCACCAGAAAAATACCGTTCGGTCTGCGGATGATTTTCAGGAAGTTTCGGTAGTTCACTTCGTTAAAGCCCAGGTTTCGAATACCGATTTTAATGTTGTCGCGATCCAGGATACGCATGACGATCGCCTGACCGTAGTGGGTGGGCAAGATGCTGACTCGTAAATCGAAGTCTCTTCCGTTAATTCTGGTGGTTATTCGTCCATCTTGAGGGCGACGCTTTTCTGTGATATCGATCCCGGCCATAATTTTCAGGCGGGAAGTCAAAGCGGATAACAACCTTTTGGGTGGGCTATCGCGTTCAACAAGAACGCCATCGATGCGGTAACGAATGCGAATCCGGTCTTCAAACGGTTCGATGTGAATATCCGAACCACGCATGCTGACTGCTTCGGAAATAATCAGGTTGACCAAACGTACAATGGGCGAGCTTTCTTCCGCCTCTGCTTCTGCTTCCGCTTCCGAGAGTTCTGTTTCCGTGAAGTCGATCGCGGTTTCCGTGAACTCCTGGATCAACGAGTCGACCGATTCCGATTCGTGCTGGCCGTAGTGTGTGTTGATAGCCGCCTGGATGCTGTCTGTGGGGGCGACGACAACCTTGATATCCCGGTTCAGGATGAATCGAAGTTTGTCCAGCACTTCCAGGTTCATGGGGTCGTTCATGGCGACGACAAGCGAATCCCCTCTCATTTCGACGGGAAAGACGATATTTTCCCGAGCGACAGATTCGGGCACCTGGCTGATGATTTCAGGATTGGCTTCAATGGAAGTCAGATCGACCATTTCGTACCCGAGGGCCGCTGTCTGGTATTCCCGCATCACTTCTTCTGTGATGTAGCCAAGTTCCACAAGTACCTTTTCAGCCTTGCTTCCCTTGCTGCGCGCGATCGACTCCGCCTCTTTCCACTGGTCCTGGCTGATGTGACCATCAGTGACAAGTTTCTTCACCCATTTCGCCATTTGCCTGATCCTTATCGATCGAGAATACTCTCTGTTAGCCCATCTTGATTGCTGATGGTGGGGTATGTTGAAAAATGGTGTCCCACCGTCGATATCAGTATAAAGAAGCAGTTCGATTGTAATAATACCGGTTTTGGTACAACTGCGCCAGCGCAGTAGAAAGGTTGAACGGGTCGACCGGGATTCCTGATCCGCGGGGCGAGACCCGTTGTGTCGGTATCCTATCATCCCTTCTCGGTAACGCAATTGCAACGGACTTCCCGCAGGAGTAGAGACTTCTTTCGGGAGTTATCCGGTGGAGTGGTTTGCCACAACCAAACAGGTTTTGCACATCCGAATAATTCATGCGTGCACACGGTACGCATGGCAGATCGAGAGGCTCCATCGTGTTCCTGGTGCATTGTGTTCCTGGTGCAGGGTTCGCTGCCCGCAGGAACTGGTGGCCGCAGATTATTGGGTTATCCTTTTGCTTCAAGTGTCAAATCTTCTGAATGGATGTTGAATCTTTTTTGTTGTTTTTCAATGACGGAAAGCCCCATGACGTAACAAATTCGTTGCTGCTTGCAGTATAAGGGGGATTTCAACAGGGCGTTGAGGTAAAGAGAACCAGGTTTCAGAAAAGTCGTATCGACGATGGCAAAAATCACCAAAATGAGTGTTGAGGATCTGCGGTTTCCCACTTCACGGGAACTGGACGGATCCGATGCGATGAACGAAGCTCCGGACTATTCGGTCGCTTATGTGACCCTGGAAACCGACCAGCCGGGACTGAGCGGGAATGGAATCACCTTCACGATTGGCCGGGGTAATGAAATTTGCGTTTGTGCCATCGAGGCGTTGCGGTCTCTGGTGGTTGGGAAGGATCTTGATGAGTTCACGCAGGATATGGGTGCATTCTGGCGTCACATGACCGGCGATAGCCAATTGCGCTGGGTTGGCCCCGAGAAAGGGGTGATTCATCTGGCGACAGCCGCGGTCGTCAACGCAGTTTGGGATTTGTGGGCCAAGCAGTCGGGCAAGCCGCTTTGGCAACTCGTGGCGGAAATGAGCCCCTCGGAATTTTTGAAGTGCATTGATTTTCGCTATCTGACCGATGTGCTCACACCGGATGAAGCGTTGGTCATGTTGGAAAAACAGATTCCTGGCAAGCAGGATCGCATCGACGAAATGCGGCGTGATGGCTATCCCGCCTATACAACTTCAGCTGGCTGGCTTGGTTATTCAGATGATAAGCTGAGAGAACTGTGTCGCGCACGTCTGGCCGAAGGCTGGGATGTGTTCAAGATCAAAGTCGGTCGCGATCTGGGAGATGATCGTAGAAGATGCAGGATTATTCGGGAAGAAATCGGCCCGCATCGTCGGCTACTCACCGACGCCAATCAGGTCTGGGAAGTCGATCAGGCAATAGACTGGATGAAGCAACTGGCCGAGTTCGATCCCTGGTTCATCGAGGAGCCGATCAGTCCGGATGACGTACTCGGCTATGCGAAGATCGCCAGAGAGTTGGCTCCGATTCGTGTCGCAGGGGGCGAGCATTGTGCCAATCGGGTTCTGTTCAAGCAGTTTCTGGAATCGGGAGGGATTCAGGTTTGTCAAATCGATGCCTGCAGGCTTGGCGGTGTCAACGAAGTTCTGGCTGTGCTGCTGTTGGCGGCTCGGTTCGATGTCCCGGTCTGTCCGCATGCGGGCGGGGTCGGCTTATGCGAATATGTGCAGCATCTTTCCCTGATCGATTACATCTGCGTCAGCGGCAAACTTGAAGACCGGATGGCCGAACACGCCGGCACCTGTCATGAACATTTTCTTGATCCGATCAAAATCGAGAACGGGCGCTATCAGGTGCCAACCGCTCCCGGTTACAGCATCACCATGTTTGAAGATTCCATCAACAAGGCGCGATTTCCCGACGGCGAATACTGGCAGGGCAATTCGACCGCCGCGCAACGATAATGCTTCCAGCGTCTCTCGGTCCACCTCGCTGATCCGTTTTAGTCTGGCTGGTTCCTGTGGCAATTATTGCTGAATATAAATAATAAAGATTGCTACTGTAGCTGTTATTATAGCGATTAATGATATGTGGATTGCGAAATCCGGATACTCCGGAGAAACAAACAGTTCGATGCCGAAGGGCAGATGAAGGATACCTTTCTGCCCGCCTCATTGGCTCGTTGGCAATTCCACTCATGAACAGCTCTCATGCGGGTTTTCAACATGAATGGAACTCGCACAGCGTTTTAGTACCGTGACTCTACCTGTCAGCAATGTTCTGATCCGCTTCCCCAAGTGGTGGGGGTGTCCGCTTGATCGTGTTCACCATTCATGCCGATCCATGAAGGCTGCGTGTCAATCTTGTTTCGCAGGTGGAACGGGGGCTAGCAGCATTTGGTCGAGCAGGTTTCTCAGCCTGTTTTTGGAGATCTTTGCTGATTCAACAAATCGATGCTGGCAATCTTTCTCGTAACCAAACCAATTGTTTCCCTTTTCATCAAGCACATTGCAGCCCGATTTTGAAACATTGAAACGGGGCTCCCAACCTTCAGCGGCGATCAGGGCGGTGATCACATCCCATGAGGGTTGGCGGGGATAGTTCGGATATTTTTCGTTTCTTCTCATCCGTTCTTTTAGAGCACGGCCCACCGGAGTGTTGGTCGTCATCAGCTTTTCGCCCAGTTCGATGTCCCAACGGATGCCGATAAAAACGATTGGAGTTGGCCAATGCTCGACAAAGTATTTTGCCCGCCTGCTAAATGTTTTGAAGTTGCAGCCTTTGTTGACAGCAGAAGGATATCCACCCCCCATGTCGGCGATGTATTTCACTTTTTTTCGCACCAGTTCTATTCCCGTCAGCGGACTGGTCTCGTCCGGCATCGATTTCAATAGTTCAGCCAGATTCTGTTTATAGCCCACGCAGGCAAAAGTTACGCTGTGGTCAGGTGAGTCCACCAGCAATCTCCGATAGAGGTCGACTGCGTTCGGAACATGATCGAGATCAATATCCCACAGCTTTTTATATTGTTCTGCGAGAAACGAAGAGTAGAGGTCGCACGATGCTCCTCTCAGTTTGGTGATGCCAATAGGGAAGTCCGGGCGGTTGTAGTAGGTATTGATCACATCAATTCCGGCGGGGCCCATGCGATTGGACATTGAAAAACCGACTCCCAGGAAATCAATTTTTCCCATTCCATCGAGATGATGCAACAGGGCCAAGCCAAGCATGTCGTCGCCATCACAGCCGAAATCACAATCGTAAATGACACGATGTTTTGATGAGGGACCGGCCGACGCCGTTTTTTTGCGGATTTTTTTCTGGAGCAACTGTTTTTGATTACCCGCAAGCATTGGTTTGGCGAGCATCATCTCTTCAAGCATCAAACCGATTTTTTCGTAGCTGACTTTTCTGTTTTCGGAATCGATGTGGCGATGGCCGCAATTCCTGTCATATGAAAAGTGATTCGCACCATCAGCGTCCACTTTATTACATCCGGCTTTCGTGTTGAAATAGCGTTCCGCTCCTCTGACTGCGACAAGCAGGGCAGCCAGGTCGAAACCGGCTTGATACATTTCGTTGTGCCTCCAACCGTATTTCAATTTCAAATCCATCGCGCGGCCGACGGGAGTCTCCTGTTTTCTCACTTTCATTCCCACTTTAATCCCGCCAGTGCCGATTCCTGCGAATATCATGGGAGTTGGCCAATGCTCGACATAGTATTTCGCCGCTCCTTCAACCATTTTGAAATTGAAACTCTCTTTCGCTTTCTGGGAGGGATAGCGCCCGCCCATATCAGCAACGAGAATTACTTTCCTGCGAACAAGCTCTATCCCAGAAAGTGGACTGATCTTGTCCGGCTTGGATTGCAGCAGGTCGCGCATGTTCGATTTGAAGCCGATGACGACGAACTTCACACTCTTGTCCGGAGCAGATGCCAAAGCCTTGCGGTAAACTTCCACAGCGGTTGGAACATTTCTCAAATCCAGATCGAAGGGGTAATTTTTTACAAGAAACGAAGAATATAACAATATCGAATCTTTGTCTTGATGCAAATAGGGATAATAGAGTAGTTGAAGAGTCTTCAGGTCATAATTTATATATTTTTCAAAATTGCAATGTGATTAGATTAGAAGATTTGGAGCTGATAAATGGTGATTGCGATAATCTATTTATTAGACCGGATGAATATGATTCAACAACTTTTATGACAGATTTTGAGATGCATAATTGTGTATTAGAAAATGCATACAGAAATAATATGTCAGTAATTAACGGCTACAACTTCAAAATTATCGGATGTGAATTTAATAATGCAAATGGAACTGCCCCGGAAGG
>JALWSL010000031.1:2059-2353 GCA_027080405.1 Planctomycetaceae bacterium | reverse complement strand
TGAAAATACCGATCGCAGTGACCGCCAACCCCCAGCGAAATCGCTCCCCTTTGGCTTGTACCCGAAAACGGATCGCATGAGCGGCGAGCAGGTTGATCGCCATCAACCCGCCGATCGTCCAGCCGCCGGGGAACCAGAAACCGCCCGGAATGTTCTGCAGATTTGGAAACCACGTTTTAGGAAAGAAAACCTGGAAATCGATCCAGGCGAACCAGCATCGAAAGTAACCATGCACAACCGCCCAGATATCCTGATTCACTTGTGCAAGGGTTCCTGCGAGCACCAGAAAAATCC
>JALWSL010000031.1:0-2049 GCA_027080405.1 Planctomycetaceae bacterium | reverse complement strand
GCAAAGAGCACGACGCTCACTTTCAAAGAAGCGAGCGGGCCAAGCATTTCTTGTAGATCGAAATTGACCACCGACCCCGATCCGTCAGAATCGAAAGCGGTATCCGTATCAGAAACTTCTGGAGTAATTGTAGCCATGATAATCCGTTTCTGGATGTCTTGATGAAACTCGTCAATAAACGATTGTATTATGAATTATAGGCGGGAAAGAGTTGAGGCACAGTCCGGGAGATGATGTTCAGGCAGGTTTTTGCTAATTGTTCAGGCAGGTGCGGCCGCGTCGTGACACCTCCGGCAATCTGGTAGAAGTCTCATCAGCCAGGCGGGAATGTTCGGAATGCAGGTCTCATCTGGCAAAAGGGGGGCGCATTCCCTGACTGCTTTTTTTGCCGACAATGTTGACGTAGTAAATGGTCTGATCTCCCAATTTCTGTTTGGAAATCGGTTTGGTGATATCATCTGTGGCCTTGTTGATGTCCTCGATTTGAATCCCCTTCAAACCGAGTTGCCCACGCCAGCGGTTGATGTTGGCCGCCACGTAGGGAACTTCCTCGGGGCCGGCTCCCAATTTTGAAACAGTGAATTCCAGCGGACCGGATTGACTCGGAACAATCAACGTGGCAAATCGAAATTGGTTGCCTGGCTGCTCTTTCCAACCTGCGGGCAGCTTCCAGCTCGCCTTACCTTCTGCGTATTTGACGGATTGAATGAAATCGGCTAACGGCTTGACGAGTGCTTCAACCGTTTCTACCGGGCCGGTCATTTTGTAGAACCAGACTTCCTTTCCCTGCGGAACAATCGCGGCAAACATACGAACCGGTTTTGCTGCCGGGCTGGTCGGCTTTTGGGGCGTCGCTGCAGAAGAAGAGCTTCCTTTGCGTTTGATGTTCACAAAGTAAATGGTCCGGTCTCCCACTTTTCGTTTTGAAAGCGGCTGGGTGATATCATCGGTGGCCTTGTTGATCGCTTCGGTTGTGATCGCGCTCAAGCCGAGTTGCCCACGCCAGCGGTTGATGTTTGCCAGTGCGTGTGCGACCTCATCGGGGCCATTGTTCAAGCGGAAAATGGCCAATTCGAGCGGACCAGCTTCACTCGGAACGATCAGCGTCGCATACCGCATTCCCGTTCCCGGATTCTCTTTCCAGCCCTCAGGGAGATTCCAGACTGCTTTTCCATTTTCATATTTGACACTGCTGACGAAATCAGCCAGCGGCTTTATCAGCGGTTCCATCGCATCGATCGGGCCGGTCATCTTGTAATACCAGACATCCTTTCCCAACGGAACATGAGCGGCGAACATCCGCTCTGCCTTCGAAGCAGCCGCATTCATCGCGCGGGGAGGTCGTCCTGCCGGTTTTGTTATCGCGGGAGCCGCAGGAGCATCGGCTGCGCTCTCTTCCCCCCCATTTTCCCGCTGCACAACAGATGGCTTGTCAACCGAGTAGGAACGAATCTGTTCGTCTTTTTCACATCCAGCAATCGCAAGCACACAACCGGTAAATAATGCCAAGGCAAAAAAGTGATGAGCAAAAAGCTTCATTGTGAATCGTTTTTCGTTGCAATATCAGTAATTCAGTGTCAGTAAAAGGGAGGCACGGCAATATGTAACACGGCAGGAGTTGACGTCGCAAGCCGGGCACAGCTTCAAAGCATCCTACCGTGAAATAATCAGTGAAAACAGGGTGCAAAATGTCGCATTGGCCGGAATTTCGCCAAAAATTCCAAAAAGGTGCGGATTAGGCATTCCATGTGCGTGTAAACCTCGGTAATTCCAAAAAACTTCGGCACTAAAGTCTTGGAATTGACGTAACCTCTGAAACAGCAACTGGATATGTTTATTTTGACCGCATTGTCATTTTTGCAAATTCCTCTTCCACTAGATTCTGTTTTGTAATAGCTTCCCGAAGTTCGTGTAAAGAATACAAAAGTTGCTTGAGGGATCGAGCGGCTTGTTTATTGTCTCTCGATGGGGATCAAAACCCTCGCCTTTAGGCGAAACCTTCAGGTACACTGCCAAGTATGGAAAACTATCGCAGTGGCGCACATACTC
>JALWSL010000030.1 GCA_027080405.1 Planctomycetaceae bacterium | reverse complement strand
AAAGTTTTCAGCAAATGATACGATCACTTTCCCCGATGATTCGGCTTTATTAGACTCGAATCCCTGTCGGGCTCGATAGAAACAGAAGCAGAAACACCAGTTCAACAGAGCATCAGATCAACAGAGATCTCTATCAGATAGATATCAGCGGGAGAGCCGAGTGAGCGTTTATCTTGGAATTGATATCGGAACCAGTGGGACAAAAACAATTGCGATGCAGGAAGACGGAACGATTCTGGCTTCTTCAACGTTCGAGTATCCTTTGGAGTGTCCGCGTCCCGGGTGGTCGCAGCAGAATCCCGATGACTGGTGGGAGGCCTCGGTTAAAGGAGTGCGGGCTGTTCTGAAAGCAGGCAGGATCAAGCCGAACTCGGTGAAGGGGATCGGTTTGAGCGGACAGATGCACGGTTCTGTTTTCCTTGACAGATCGCATCGAGTTATTCGTCCGGCGTTGTTATGGAACGATCAGCGCACCGTGGCGGAGTGCGAGCAGATCGAAAGCAAAGCGGGGGGACGAAAAAAACTGATCCGCATGGTAGCCAATCCCGCGTTGACCGGCTTCACCGCTCCCAAAATTCTCTGGTTGCGCAATAATGAACCCCGAAATTACGAGAAACTGTTTCAGATTCTGCTTCCCAAGGATTACGTCCGTTTCAAATTGACGGGTGAGTTTGCAACGGAAGTCAGCGATGCTTCCGGCACGTTACTGCTCGATATCAAAAAAAGAAAATGGTCGAAGCGATTGCTCTCTCTGCTTGAAATAGAAACCAGCCTGCTGCCAACCGTTTATGAATCGGAAGATGTCACGGGAGTTCTCAGTTCGTCAGCGGCCGATCGGTTGGGGTTGCCTGCAGGTGTGCCGGTTGTGGGAGGCGGTGGCGATCAGGCGGCCGGGGCCATCGGAAATGGAATTGTCAAAAAGGGAGTTGTTTCCGCCACGATGGGAACCAGCGGGGTTGTCTTTGCGCATAGTGATGAAGTTCAAATTGATCCCGAGGGCCGGGTTCATACTTTCTGTCATGCGGTGCGCGGGAAGTGGCACGTGATGGGGTGCGTTCTTTCTGCAGGAGGTTCGCTGCAATGGTATCGCAACCAGTTGGGAGAAGCGGAAGTCCGGGCGGCGAAACGCAAGAAGATCGATCCTTACGAATTGATCACCGCACAGGCTGCACAGGCACCTGCGGGGAGCGAAGGACTTATCTTTTTGCCCTATTTAACCGGTGAAAGGACTCCGCATGCCGATCCGCATGCGCGCGGGGCGTGGATCGGTTTGAGTTTGAGGCATGGGCGGAGCCATCTGATTCGTTCTGTGATCGAAGGGGCCACCTACGCGATGCGGGACTCACTGGAGATCATTCAGCAGATGAATATTCCGGTTCGGCAAATTCGTCTTTCCGGCGGAGGAGCCCGCAGTTCTTTCTGGCGTCAGGTACAGGCCGACATCTACGGCAAAAAAGTTTGTACGATCAATGCGGAGCAGGGGCCTGCCTACGGAGTTGCCTTGCTGGCAGCCGCCGGGACGGGAGCTTACAAGAACGTGGTGCAGGCGTGTCAGAAAACGATCACCCTGGCGACAGAAACCACTCCCGATCGAAAAGCCAAGGCGGTTTACAACAGGTTTTACCCTCTTTACGGGAACATGTATCGCAGTTTGAAGAATGACTTCGCAGCATTGGCAACCGCCGTCAACGAGGTTTACTGAAAGCCATTTTCACGGTCAAGCGTTTCGGTTTCGAGGTGAACGCGGTAAGGTGAAACGCGGTGCTGTTGATATCAAGTCCGTTTTGGACAATTGCGGTCAATGCGCAAAATCAGCCGGACGTACAAACGGCATCCTGGCTGTATGGGGTATCGGGGTATCTTTGTTTCGTACCGGCAGAGATGTATCAGAAAGAGGGAATTATGAAGAATATTGTTTTCTGTCTCTCGTTGATTTTCCTGCTCAGTCATGATGCGGGGAACGTGTGGGCCGGGGAGAATGAGCCAACCGGATTGGCTTATGTGTTACAGCCGGAGCAGTTGGCGGAAAATCGGTCGGCTGTTGTTCAAAAACTCGCAAATTGCGATCGGGATTGGATAATTCTTGACGTTTCCTACGCAGGTGACGAGCAGTCTCGCTGGAGTCGTGCGGAACTTCAGACTATTCGTGGCGGCAGGGAGTCGCGCAAGGTCCTCGCCTATCTGTCGATTGGCGAGGCGGAGGATTACCGTTCCTACTGGAAACCGGGCTGGAAACAGAATCCACCGGATTTTTTATGGAAGGAAAATCCCGACTGGCTCGGCAATTATGCTGTTAAATTCTGGATGGAGCAATGGCAGCGGATCATTCTGAACGAAGTTGATAAAATAAGCTCG
>JALWSL010000029.1 GCA_027080405.1 Planctomycetaceae bacterium | reverse complement strand
GGGAAAAATGGTCCGAAGGTGACGATGACCGCCATCGCTGTAAAGGCTGTGGTGACCGCACTCAAAGCGTTCCCGAAATTCAATTCGAGTCTTGATCCGGAAACGATGGAAATCGTCTACAAGGATTACTTTCATATCGGCATTGCCGTCGATACTGAAAACGGCTTGGTTGTACCGGTGTTGCGGAATGCGGATCAGAAATCGTTGCTGGAAATCGCCTCTGAAGTTGTCGAGTTGGCTGTTGCGGCCCGGGAACGCAAGCTATCAATGGAAAATATGAAGGGGGGCACGTTTACCATTACGAACCTGGGAGGCATCGGCGGCAGCAGCTTTACGCCGATTGTCAGCTACCCTGAAGTGGCCATCCTGGGGATGTCTCGCGGACAGAAAGAACTGAAACTGGTCGAGGGTGAACTGGAAGAACGGCTCATGTTGCCGTTATCGCTCTCGTACGATCACCGGGTGATCAACGGAGCTGATGCCGCACGGTTTATTGTCAAACTGTCCGCCCTGCTTTCCGATCCCTTTACGCTACTCTCGGAATGTTGAACCGGTAGAGTTCAACAGAGTGCCGACGATCGACCATGTTGGAAATTCAAGATTGAAAGAACTGTATTGCTCTGATGGAAACCTTACAAGCGGAAGTTGTTGTCTTGGGCGCAGGGCCTGGCGGTTACCCGGCTGCTTTTGAAGCGGCCGACAAAGGGAAGAAAGTCATTCTGGTCAGCGACGATGTGGCACCGGGCGGCGTCTGTCTGATTCGTGGTTGCATCCCTTCCAAAGCGTTATTGCATGTCGCGAAATTGCTTAACGAAGCGAAAGAGGCCAAAGAATGGGGCGTCACGTTTGAGCCGCCTCAAATCGATCTCGATAAACTGCGCGGCTTCAAAGAGAAGGTCGTTGGACAGCTCACCGGTGGAATCAGCGGGTTATGCAAATCCCGCAAGATGGAACTGGTCGAGGCGCGAGGCAGCTTTCTCGATTCCCACACGATGCAGCTTGCCTGTAAAGATGGTACAACCAAAAGGTTGAATTTTGAAACCGCGATTGTCGCCACCGGTTCGCAACCGGCGATGCCCCCCATTTTCAACATCGGTGATGAGCGGGTGATGGATTCGACCGGGGCGCTGGAACTGAAGGATGTTCCCGGCAGGTTGCTCGTCATTGGTGGCGGTTACATCGGCTTGGAAATGGGATCGGTTTATGCCGCTTTGGGCAGCGAAGTGACCGTCGTCGAAATGACAGACGGTATCCTGCCCGGTGCAGATCGTGATCTGGTGCGTCCGCTGCAAAAACGGCTTGAACAGCAGTTTCACGCCATTCATCTTGAAACGAAAGTCGCCTCACTGAAAGCGACCGATGCCGGGATCGTAGCCAGTCTGGAAGGGAAAGATGTCGAACCTGAAGTGACCTTTGATCGCGTTCTTGTTTCTGTCGGCAGACGCCCAAACGCCAGAGATATCGGTCTCGAAAACACCAAAGTGAAAGTGAACGAACGCGGTTTTATTGAAGTCAATAACAAACAACAGACAGCAGACCCGGCGATTTATGCGATAGGCGATGTCGCAGGGGAACCGATGTTGGCTCACAAGGCGACACGTGAAGCGAAAGTTGCTGTCGATGTATTGGTCGGCGAACCGGCGGCGTTCGATAACATTGCCATCCCCGCGGTTGTCTTCACCGATCCTGAGCTCGCCTGGTGTGGCGTCACGGAAGCGGAGGCGAAACAGCAGAAACTCGATGTCACCGTTGTCCGGTTCCCGTGGGCAGCCTCGGGGCGTGCGCAGTCGATTGGACGGACTGAAGGGCTGACCAAGCTCATTTTTGAAAACAAAACCGAGCGGGTTCTTGGCGTGGGCATCGTCGGGGTGGGAGCGGGAGAGATGATTGCAGAAGGAGTCCTCGCTGTCGAAACCGCAGCTGTTGCCCGCGATCTGGCTGAAAGCATTCACGCCCATCCAACGCTATCGGAAACCATTATGGAATCTGCCGAGAGCATGTTCGCACAGGCAACGCACTACTATCGACCGAAAAAATGACCGCATCTGCCATGCAAATTGAAGCTCAGGTTGTTGAACTGGGCGTTCTGTGTGATGAAAACTACCGGGTGCGATTGAGTTGTGCGGAACTGGCACAACAGATATTGCCGGGGCAGTTTTTCATGCTCCGCAAACCGGGTTGCACCGATCCGTTATTGGGACGACCGTTTGCCTTGTACGATACGGTACTTGATGAAACAGGGCGAGCCGTCGGGATCGATGTCGGGTTTCATGTGGTCGGCAAAATGACCGGCGTCATGGAAGAACTATCACCCGGCGATCCACTCGAAATCTGGGGGCCGGTTGGCAATGGCTTTC
>JALWSL010000028.1:8827-9462 GCA_027080405.1 Planctomycetaceae bacterium | reverse complement strand
GAATTCCGATACCTACTGTGACTGCCGTTTTTCCCAACTCAGGCAAGTGGGCCGTCGAGTTGTTCAATCTGATCAGCAACAGCGGCCATCCAGATGCAGTCATCAAGAAAGTGGAAGGGCGGGATCTTGCCGTCGTCGTTTTTCCCGACCTTCCCGGGATCGAAGTTGGCATCTGGGCGGAAGGCAAACATCTCGTTCTGACAGCCGGGCCGAATGCCGTCGCCAACACGATCGCCTGCGTCGAGGGAGAATCGCCTTCCCTTGCTTCCAACAAAAAATGGAGTTCTGTCAATTCCGCCAAAACGGATTATGAACAGACCAGCCTGATCTGGCTCGATTGGAAGGCCTTACAGCAAACCTACGGCGAAATCCCCATTCCTGCTCCACTTGCCGAGCCGCTCACCGTCAACATGGTTCTGGAGATGATCGGTCTCGACAAACTCGAACAGGTTGTTTCACGCGCAGGCTACAAAGGGAAAGCGATCTGGTCTGAAACAAACCTTGTCGGTTTGACAAACAAGGCCGGGAAGATGATGACACTGAAGGATCTGCCCGCCTTACCGAAAAAAATGAATTGGATGGCCGCCTATCAAGTCGATGCCTCCAACCTGTATAAAAACCTGATCGTACTGGCG
>JALWSL010000028.1:0-8817 GCA_027080405.1 Planctomycetaceae bacterium | reverse complement strand
CCCTCGAATGGAAGATCAGCTGGATGAAATTCTCGAACGGGGCCCGGACTTTCTTGGTTTCGACCCCAAAACGGATTTTCTGGATCATCTCGGCAACACAGTCTGCATGTACGACGACGGGAACGGCGGGTTCTTCGGGGCAGGTACAACACTTTGCATCTCCCTGAAAGACCCCAAAGCGGTCAAGGATTTTCTTGATACACAAATTGAACGCCTCGAAAAGTACGAGGAAGATGGCGGCAACGTCGACTTGCCGATCTACCCCTTCCGCGTCGAAAAAAATGAGGGATCGTTGATTGTCTTCGATGTTTACGGGGAGGGCGGATTGGCAATGCAATACGGAGCGGTTCAGGTGATCGACAACTGGCTCGTGATCGGCATCATGCCACAATCTGTCGAGTCGTTCTATCTGAGAACACAAAGAAAGCTGCCAAGCTGGACACCAGACCGGGAACACCAAACCGCTTTGGATGCTCTTCCCAAAGAATTCACCTCAATCACGATGATGAGTCCACGCGACTCGTATCAGATGATAACAAATCTGGTTACCCCATTCTTGCCTGCCATTCAAGCTGGTGTTCTGCAAAGTGGACTGGTTGGCGAAGATGATGACCTTCCGTTTTATGTGGAAGATATTCCCCCCGCTGAATTGATTACCAATCCGATGTTCCCGAATGTGACCGTCACCACTCGGGATGAACACGGGACAACCTATACCACACGGACTTCGACTTTAGGTATCCCGATGCTTGGCGGCAACGGCAATCTTTCCGCCGTCGCTGGTACCGGTGTTGTAGTTGCGTTGCTGCTTCCCGCAGTCCAGCAGGCCCGCGAAGCCGCCCGGAGATCAGCTTCCAAAAACAATCTGAAGCAGATCCTTCTGTCAATGCACAACTATCACGATACCTTCGGCTATTTTCCGCGGGGAACCGTCGATGCGGAAAAACTGAAGCCGGAACAGCGTCTCAGTTGGTGCTATTCCATTTTACCTTTTATTGAACAGGCCCCGCTCTATGAACGATTGAGCAAACTGGAAAAAGAAAAATGGAACAGCGATAAAAGTAAACCGCTCACCAGCGTGAAAATCCCAACCTACCTGAACCCGGCGATCCCGTCGAAGGCAAAAGTGGCAGAAACTCACTATGCTGGCATGGCTGGGGTCGGGAAAGATGCTCCGCTTTTGAAAACAGATCACCCTCGGGCAGGCGTCTTCGGTTATAACCGGGTGACCCGTATCAGGGATCTCACGGATGGCACTTCGAATACGATCGCGGTAACAGAAGTCAACAAAAAACTGGGCCCCTGGGCACAAGGGGGCGGCAGTACGATTCGCTCGCTGACCAAAAAACCGTATATCAATGGTCCGGACGGAATTGGTGGCCCCTGGGGTGGCGGAGGAGGCGTTCATGCGGCCTTTGCCGATGGCTCTGTGCGCTTCATTTCCGAGGATATCGATCCCTCTGTTATGAAAGCACTCGTAACCATACGTGGGGGTGAGACGATCGGCGAATTCTGATCCTCTTTTCCGAATTCGAGCAATTTCCGAACCGACCGGGGAATTCACCTGTTTTCCCGGTCGGTCTGTTTTTTCGGTTTCGAGTTTCTTCCGACAGCTTTGTTTGCCAGAACCGGTTCCGTTTTTATGACCCGACTGCGAAATACTGCACAGACTCCAACGTGCTGCAAACCGGAATCGAGCCGATTGCTTTTCATTTACATCTCGCGATGTGCTTCGTCGGTATGTCGGGTCATGAGTGATGTGATCGGCAAGAATCAGCGATGTTCACGGATCGCATTCAAGGTTGTTTGCATATCTTCCGGAAGCGGAGAGACGAATTCCATCCGCTCCCCGCTAACGGGGTGATCAAGACAGAGCCTGTGGGCATGCAAAGCCTGACGTGCGATCAGCAGGCGATCCTCCTGAAAATGTTCCTTGCTTTCAATAACGTCACTCAGCATCAATTTCGCCCGTCCGCCGTAAAGACGATCTGCAACGATCGGATGTCTGATATGCTGCAGATGCACGCGAAGCTGATGGGTCCGCCCGGTTTTGGGAAGCAATTTCAGATAGGTGAAGCCACGAAATCGCTCCAGCACCTCGTAATAGGTACTCGCATGGCGGGCTTCAGGTTCCTCGCTGCACACAACCATCCGTTCCCGATTTTTTGCATGAGCGCGAATATGGGTTTCGATATAGTCGCTGTCAAAATTGACCTCTCCCCACACGATAGCCCGATACTCTTTTTCGACGGTACGGTTTTCAAACTGCCCGCTTAAATGATCGTGAATGCGGTCGCTCCGCGCGATCACGATAACACCAGTCGTATCGCGATCCAAACGATGCACAATGCCCGGTCGATGCTCGCCACCTGTTTTGCTCAATGTCGTGAAATGATGAACCAGAGCGTTGGCCAATGTTCCGGAGTAATTTGCCTTACCGGGATGAACGATCAAATTGGCCGGCTTATCGACAACGACCAGGTGTTCATCTTCGTAGATGAAATTCAAATCAATCGCGGTCGGAACGATTTCAGTCTTCTGCTGCTCAGGAAAACGCCCGGCAATCTGGTCGCCTGCCCGCAATCGGTGTGAAGGCTTGACCGCCTCGGTGTTGACCTTGATCAGCCCTGCAGAAATCGCCTTTTGCCATTGCGAACGGGAGTAACCGGCATAATGGGCAACAAGCCAGTGATCAAGACGCCAATCGTGATGCTCTTCAGAGGCAATTCCCTGAAACGAATCTTCCTCTGATGAACCCTCGGATTGATGCGGGATATTCTTCATCGTTTTTCGGCTGCAAAAACAGAACCACCAAACAGATCAAAAACTGCAGCCATCGCCATTGGAGCAGGTTCCGGTTCCGATTCGCTCACTTGCTTTCAGAGTTCGGCTTGACCGCCTTTTCCTTGGGCGTTTCTGTTTTTGGTGCTGCTGGTTTTACCTGTTCCTTCTTCACAGGAGCAGGTTTGCCCTGCTCTTTCGAAGCGGAAGACTCAGCCGGTTTCGTAGCGGCGGATTTTCCGGTTTTCGTTTTGTCAGCCTCTCCCTTTTCTCCGGGCTCTGGTTTCTTTTCCCCGGCTTTGCCTTTTTTGTCAGATGGAGGAAAGGCGGGGGCAGTCGGGACACTCAACTTCGGCCCCGGCTTGGCAGCATCTTTTGATGCTTTCCCTTCGGCCTGTTTGGCGGGCATCTCCTGCCCGGACTGTTGATTGCCAGACGGATTATTCGGCAACCCCGGCGGCAGGTTGAGCCCTGAAGATTGCCCCTGCAAATCTTTGGGAAGCTCAAGATCCTTCGGCTCAGGCTTCTGTTCCGCAAACCAGGCGTAGAACTCCTGGGTCGATCTGTTCTCCAATTCTTCGATCCGCTCCTTCACAACTGCCTGGTAGGGAGTGTTGGGAAAACTGGAGAGCAACTTCCGATATGTTTCGATAGCGGGCTTCAAATCGGAGCCGGAGAGAGATTCCAGCACCGTCGCCAGACCATACAGGGCGCGCTCACGAATTTCATCTGATGTTTCTGAATCGTTGAGCAGCTCATTAAAGGCATTCCGGGCCTCTTCCAGATCGGCCATGCCTGCTTCGCGGTCTGTGAACATCAGTGTCAAACCCGATTGCATATACTGTTCGCCCATTCGCAGTTTTGCCCAATGGCCCACAGGAGTACCTTTATAGGAATCTGCGACACTGGCCAGGTCTTCTGCATTTCGGGAGCCGTACAGGGCCGCCCATCCTTCCGCATTGGCCGAACCGCTGTTATTTCTGTAAAAGACAAAAGCGGCGATCAGAAGCAGGACAGCCGAGGCCCAAAGCAGAATCCGGTTTCCGTGAAGCTCCATCACCTCGGCGAAACGGGCACGCATTTTGTTGATGAAAACTTCCAGATCGTTTTCAGCCAGTTCGTGTCGATGTTCACTTTTCATAATTTCAACGATTTGCAATATCAAATAACGGGTACAAAACAGCATCCCCGGACAACATTCACTTTTCAGTTTTTACCCTCACCGGAGAACAGAGTTCGTGAGTATAAGCCCTATCGCAGAGAAGGGTCAAGCAGAGTACCAAAAACGACAGAGGCTGTGCAGCAAGCCGGAAGTTCGTTCCGTTGGTTATTCCACTCGCTGACGAAAAGCGGAGCGACCGCTATTTCCCGCGTTTCCTTTCCTGGCCGTACTTCATGTAGAAGGGATCAATGTAGTTGTTGTTGAAATTCAGCGAGACCAGATAGATCGATTCATCGAGTTTTTTTCTTTCAGCCAACGCCTCTTCCGGTCGATCGAGTTGGGTCAGAGCCAGATAGTTGAGATAGCGGAATGCGAGAGACTTGGGGAGTTTCTCCAGCTGTTTTTCGATAATGGGCAAAGCCTGTTCGGTTCGCCCGGTCCGTATCAGAATTTTGGCCAGTTGATATTGGGCGGGAATGAATTTGAAGTTTTTTCGAAACTCCTTTTCCGCTTCAGAGACATTTTCCTCCCGCAAATAATTTCTTCCGATGGCGTATCTGGCATAGAAGATGAGCTTTTGACGTTCCGGTTGACTTTTCTCCCTGTTCAGGTACATCCGGTACTCCCGGGTGCTTTCTTCCAGCCGGCCCATTTTGTCGAGACAGAACGCCAGACCGAAGCGGGCTTCCAGGTTTTCCGGGTTCAGCTTCAATGCCTGTCGGTAGTTCGGTTCCGCATAGGCGTAATAGCCCTGTCCGAGTAACGCTTCCGCCAGATGTTGCCAGTCTGCGTCATCGCCATTTCGGGCCTTTTCCGAGAGTTCTTCAAACGTTCTTCGCAGGAATGGATCATCCAGATAAAATTCAGGGGTGATGGGGGTGACGCGAAGCAGCTTGCCGGTTACGAAGTAGCCACACACCACCAGTTCGAAAACCAGAAGCATCAGCGTGAGCCTCAGGATGTAAATCATCGCTTCTCCCTCAGCCCGTTCTTCCAGATGGAAACGCGACCGAGCCGTTGAAAAGGTTTCAGAATATTCATTGTGCCAGTGACGATATCCGGAATCCCGTCTCCATCAATATCTCCCACCGCAGCAGTTACCATATGAATCGGTTCACTGGCAATTTGCCAGGTTGTAAAGTTCTGCTGCCCGTCATTTTCGAGCCAGACGACACTGGCGGTTCCCGGCCTGTTCCAGTCATTGGTCATGCTGACCAGAACCAGGTCGAGGTCTCCATCGGCATCGAGATCACCCACATCTGCGGCGTAGGTGCCTCCCAAATCGGAGATTTTTGCTTTTTCGAAATTCCATTCCCCCCTGTTCTCGAACCAGTAACAGCCATGATAAGGCTGCGGGTAGGCGTCTCTGTCTTCAAGATTATCACCGGCCGGAAGAATCAGATCGACATCTCCATCCTGATCCAGGTCGGCTTTCACCAGGCTGGCACTTCCCAAATCGAGATTGTAGGTCATCCATAATCTGTGGTTTTTGAATTGGCCGTTCCCCAGATTTTCGAATCCCCAAAGTTCCTCCTCATCCTGAGAGACAATCGCGGCGATATCGAGATCGCCATCGGAATCGTAATCGGCAACCGGCACATGAATCGTGCCCGGGGCGACAAGCAGTTCATGTGCATCAAATTTGAACCGTCCCTGATTTTCCAGCCAGAGCACTTTTCCGCGATTGTAACCGAACACCGCCACAGCCAAATCCAGATCGCCATCGGCATCGAAATCGCCCGGTTGGACATCGGCAACGCGTCTGACATGATCCAGAATGATATGACGCACAAACTCCTTGCCCCGATTCTCGAACAATTCTACCCGCCCAATGATTCCGTCGTCCGGCATGATGTTGCCAAGGATCGAAACAATCATATCCTGGTCTCCATCTCCATCGATATCGACCGATGTACTGTGCGCCGGCACTGCCACATCTGTAATAAGAACCTGCTCTTTCCATGTCCCGTCAGGAGAAAGAGAGAATCGTGAAATCGAATTTTCCGAGGCATCGCAGGCAATAATTTCGTTGGCTCCGTCTCCATCAAAATCGAGAACTTGCACATTCGTAATCAGGGGATATCCCCCGAATTCCAACCCCTTTTGAAGGCGAACAAATTCGAGAGGCGAAGCGGGATACGTTTTCCCGCCCGAATAGATTTCTGCTGCCGGATGAAGAGGGGGGAGTACTGGAAGCAAAAACCACGTGAGAAGTGGGAGTACAGCCAAAGACGCAACCAGGAAGGAAACCCGCAAAGCAGCTGGCATATCTTTTCCATATTCGACATGAAGGAAACAAGGGAAATAAAGGATCGAAAAACAGGCTCACTGCCCACCGGCAAACAGGAGTGGGAATAGCCAACCATAACCGATAATAACCATTCCGAACTCTGTAAGAAAACGGGAACCGGGCGGCTCAACCATTGCCGCGGCTCAACCATTGCCGATCTCTGGCGTAATCAATAGTAACCAATAACAACACCTGAGCAATACAAAAAGAACCGCCCCTTTTGAAACGGACGGCTCTTTTTTGTTGGTCGTTCTCTACGTTCGAGAGTTTACTTCTTGATATCCCACCACCAGCGACCAGCCTGAAGTTCGGGGGCCCGGGCTGATTGGGCAACACCTTCGAGCCGTGGAGCAGACTGCATTTTTGCCAGCAGCGAGTTCGCATCAACTCGAACTCCGCCAGCTACCTGCACGACGATGTTTTTTCCATTGAACACTTTATAATTCACAACAGAATCGACAGTCAGTGGCGCTTCGTAAACTGAAGGGCGATATTTTCCGTTCATCGCAAAGCTGCCCAGATCCCAGTGAACGTTCTCCGCCAATCGCTCTTTATTGATCAGGGCGGCAACCATCGCCAGGTCAAAAATGTTCTGCAAGTCTGCAAAGATAATATCCCGCTGGGCAAGCTGCTGATAATGCTCGGTAAAGTTGCTGGCAAACTTTCGGTTGGTTGCTTCCGAAGTTCCGGTTTGAATCCGCTCTCCCTGATTATTGATGAACTGGTTTTCTGACTGACACAGTACCGACGTCCCGCGGATTTCAAACGCATTCGCATCTTCGCTTTTCAGAACCGCATCACAATCGACGGACATCCACCAGCGCAACGCATCCAGGCTGCTCACATCTGAAACCTGGGCGGCTGTCATCAATTCAAAGTAATCCGGGATTTCAGAACCGCCATCCAGTTTGCCAATTCCAATCAGTTTCATGCGGTAATCGGCCTCGACAAGCACACGGGCCACACGGGAGGTTGCGGGAACGCCATAAATCTGGACATCCTGCAAACCGAGTTTCCGTTGCAACTGCCGAGCCCAACTGCGAACAGATCGTGAAGAAATCGGCCCCCTGTTCTGGGACTGCTCAACAAATGCTTTTAATTCCCGCATCCCTTCCTGACGGGGATTGATCGAGCACCCGAAAATTCCTTCACCTTCCGGAGAGAAAGTCCGCAGAACTGTTACCAGATCATCCAGTTGAAGCGTTGGTACGCCGTTCCGGGAACTGACAGCCATTCCCCGCTGATTGAATTCCCAACCTGAAGCCGGCCCGGCAATAACGATTTCCCCCGTTTCCGGATACACGAACACATGCTGAATCTGGTAGATACCCGCCAGATTTTTCATCGAATCGACAACAGGAAGTCCTTGAGCGATCCGTTGCGAAACGGCCTGTTCCAACCGTGTCAAAGAAACCATGCGCAAGTTGCTCGCTTGGGCCATTTCGCTGTTCAGGCTCGCCTTGCGGGAGCGAAGCCCCAATTCTTTCAGGCGGTTTTTATCTTCTGTTCTTGTGAGTCGCGCCAGTAGCCCGGTTGGGTCAACTCGAACTCCTGTTTCGAACGGGCTGATCGTTCCAATACCTCCCTGATCTTCCCATGAATCCAATGCACCAGTCTGGGATTGAATCAACTCGATCAACGAGTCGAAATCGGCCCCTGTCCCGAACAGTGATCTTTTTTGAGCGCGTCTGGCGGAAAGTTGAATGCGGGTTCGATCAACAGGCATTTGTCGAAGTGTGGCACGGGATGCATCCAACTCGCCTGCAGCAATCTGACGATCGGCAATCTGCCGGAGGAGATCGGCTCGCACGCTTTCGTCATCAGCCGAATTCGCCACCGTCAAGGCTGATTGAAACTCACCCGCCTCCAGATGCCCGGCGACAGTCTTTTTCAAATCGTCCACATCACCTGCCAGACCAAAACCGGGCAGTAGTAGAATAGCAACAACGGCAACCAGTACCTTCGCGGCTGTCTGATGATTAAATTTCCTGGCAATGATGCGACTCATCTGGGACCTCGTGTATGGGAATGTGAACGTCGGTTTGTCAATCAGGTTTTCCAACAGGCGCACCGCAGCACCCTATTCTGCAAAGCCGGATAAAGGCTCTTCTCTGATAGGATCGTCAACGGGCAGGGCAACGTCAAGGACTTTCCTGAAAAACCGTCCTATTGAACCATTCACAACCGTTTGACTCGAAAGAACACGAACAGCCGCTAGAATGGGTGCGCCAATCATGCTCAAGGTTATGATTGTACCTTTCGTGGCGTTTCTTCCAGTTACTTCGAATGGCCCAATTTGGAAAATTCCCCGGGAAATAGCCACCTCAAAACAGGCCTCCCCTTCAACCGATGATCGTAATTACAGATGCCTGAACTTCCAGAAGTCGAAACGATGGTCAGAGGGATTCAACAGGCTGTTGAGGGAGCCCGAATTGTTTCGTTCACCAAGGCGGATTGCCCCTGCAAGCCGATATCTCCTGTGCCTCCCTTCAACCTGATGCGAAAAAAAATTCAAAAACAGAAGATTCGCTCCGTTTCAAGGCTGGCCAAACGAATCGTCATTCAACTGGAAAGTGATGATTCA
>JALWSL010000027.1:1553-2363 GCA_027080405.1 Planctomycetaceae bacterium | reverse complement strand
GTCTACTCGGTTACGACTTGCCCGGCGAGAATGAATTGACGCTGATTCGAACGGCCAACGCCGACATCGATGTTCGCAATTGCTCATTTACTTTCGAGGAAAATCGCAGCCAGGCGGTTCTCCTTCACAAAGCCAGATGGGATTCCGCAACCATCGGGAAAGCCAACTGGAAACATTGTCTGATTCGAGGAGCAGATTGGAAACCGTTTTCCTTCTCCGGACGGAAAGTTCATCTGACCATTCAGGAGTCGTTGATCGCGGTAGGAGAGCAGCCCGTTTTTTCAATGAGCTACCCGAAGCGCCCGATTGACTCCGATGCCAGGCGTGAATTGTTCGTTACCGATTCACTCATTCTCGGAAGCGGAACGGTCTTCGAGATTGAGAACAGGGATAAGTATAACGCGCCGGAAACCTTTATCCATTTGAACCGTTCCGGATTTGCAGCCAGCCGAACGGTCGGAGACCGGCCATTCTTGTCGGTGCGCAACTGGCCTGCCGATTTTTCCGACAAAACGGAGGCTGGAAAACTTTCCCACCTGAGATGGATGAACGAACAGACAACATTTTCCGGTTGGCCTTTACGATTACAGGCGTCTGTCAGCAATGTCCGCAAAGACGATTTCAAGGCCGAAACCGATGAACAATGGACACAGTACGTCGGGGAAAAAGGATTGACCGGGGTCTGGAAAAAACCGGGCATTACCCCGGAGATCTTTTCACGGCTGGATATCATCAACCCGGCTGATTTGGAGAGGCATCAGATAACGGGTCTGGCCCAGTTAAATCCGACTGTTGCCGGAAAGATAGAGG
>JALWSL010000027.1:0-1543 GCA_027080405.1 Planctomycetaceae bacterium | reverse complement strand
CATACGGGACGTGGCGGGCCGAACTGGCGTTTCAGTCTCCTCCCCGTCTTTCCTTTTCGGAATCTCCGTTTACCGAACAGACAAAAAAAATACAGGCTGATTTGAACAAAGTCGATCTCGGCCAGTTTCTGGCCTCGCAAGATTTATCTAAGCCGACGATCGTCGAGGCGACCGGCTTCGGTTTACGCAAATGTTCGCCTATCGTGCTGACCGACAAGCAGTTGAAAATCGTCTTCAAATCGTCCAGAGGGAAGTTCCCCCTCACATTGCAGCCGATTCCCCGCAGGAGCGATCGTTCGGGAAAAAGTCTGCCCTGGATTACGGTTCGAAACGGAACATTGGAAATGGAAGGGGGAGTATTCCGTCTGCATCCACCAGGCGGGAATCTTCCCATGCCCAGCCATTGGATTCGGGCTGAAAACTCTACGGTGCAACTCGCGAGGTGCTATGTGACGGCACCGTTTGCCAAGCACGAACGGCTCTCGTCTCTGGTGCGAATTTCCCAACCAGAACTGACGAACGGGAAAAGGAACGGGCTTTCCGTTGAGCAATCCTATCTACAGTACGGCGGCGATCTTATCGATATCGATCTGGCTGCCAACCCATTGCGGGTACAGAACAGCCTGCTTGTCTCCCAGAATCATCTTTTCGATATCAAATATCAAAAAGGACTGAAAGAAAAACCGGGGGCTGTTTTTTCGGTATCGAATTGCACTCTTTCTTCGCTCAACGGTTTTTTCCACTTCGATATTCCGCAGGCCCCACCAACCGAGAAACCCTACGTCAACGGATATGTCAGCGAAACAGTTTTTGTTGCCCCGGTGACAATTTCTGCCAGGAATACGCCGATGGCTTCATTGGTTACATCATCGTCCAATCTGGAAGAACTTCCCAAACGATTGTGGTGGTGGGGAAACAGAAACGGATTTTCTCCGAAAGTCACCCAAAA
This sequence comes from Planctomycetaceae bacterium, assembly GCA_027080405.1. GTDB lineage: Bacteria > Planctomycetota > Planctomycetia > Planctomycetales > Planctomycetaceae > Rubinisphaera. The sequence goes on along the minus strand of JALWSL010000027.1, from coordinate 594 downwards.
CTTCATGGGGCAACCCGCGGAAAAAATCTGGCCTGAATTCTGGGGGCCAGGGCATGTGCAATCTCCACTATTCGGGGCGGATGGCGCAGTCCTGTTCAATCGACAGATCGTTACCAGGGATCTTAAACCATCGACATTCATTCTTTTTGAAAAAAGCAAAGCGGTCTCCTGGGGAGCAGATGGTCGGCCAATCGGGGCAGATGTGGAAAAGCTGGATCTTTCCGATCTCGCTGCGGGGGAGCAACCCGGTAAAGCCACGCCTGTGCGAAAATCGAACAATCCGCTCTTTTGAACGGTCTCGGGCTTCTGTGTGGCCATCCCGATATCTTGCCCACAATCAACCTTCTGTATTGTTGCAATCGTGCAGACTGGGTGTAAGGTAAATGCAATCCGAGCGAAAGATCAGTCGAGGCCCGATCGTATTGCATCACCAATTGCAACAAGTCGTTTAGAGAGCCAAACAGAGAAAAGTAAAACAGGGAAAAGCAGAGAAAATGCCACAAAGCAAAGAAGAAATTTTGCAGGCGATTCGAGAGAATATGCCGGAGCCTGCCGAACTTCCCTCATTGGATCAAACCTGGCAGCAGTTCGATG
>JALWSL010000026.1 GCA_027080405.1 Planctomycetaceae bacterium | reverse complement strand
CGGTATAAGCTCCGCCCGGTCGGGCGGTTTGCACGGGGTTGGTTCTTCGGTTGTCAAGGCTCTTTCGGAAGAAATGGTTGCAACGGTTCATCGTGATGGCTACGAGTGGGTTCAGCGATACAAACGGGGACGTCCGACAACGCCGTTGAAGAAAGTGAAACCGTTCAAAGGACACGGCACCGTCATCTTCTTTCGCCCCGATGCCGAAATTTTCCGCAGAACAAGCTTCAGTTCTGAAACAATCCGCCAGCACCTGGAAGATATTTCGTTCATTCACGCCGGGTTGCGCATTCGATTTGTGGATGAGAGCAAAGGGGAAACGCATGAGTTGTTCCAACCGGAGGGCATCCGGGCCTATCTGGAAAAATTGACGACGGACGAGAAAAAGAAGCCGGCCCATGAAACAATTCTATCGGCCGAAAAAGAGGACAAGACTCTTAAAACGGAAGTTGTTCTACGCTGGACCGATGCAACTGACGAGCAGCTTCGCAGCTATGTCAACGGAATCCGCACGCATGCAGGTGGGACGCATTTGAACGGAGCGAGGGCAGGGATTGTCAAAGCGTTTCGCAATTATATGGATGTCCATTCAATCAAACCGAAAGGAGTTACGATAACAGCCGAGGATATCCGCGAAGGAATACTGGGCATCGTTTCGGTCTTTTTGGGTAATCCGATGTTCCAGGGACAGACGAAGGAAAAGTTGAACAATCCGGAAGTCACCAGCCAGGTCGAGGGAGTGGTTCGTCCCGCGATTGAAAACTGGCTGAACAATAATGCCTCGGTGGCTGATGCGATTATGGGGCGCATCATTCTATCGGCTCGTGCGCGGCAGGCTTCGCGGGATGCTGTTTCACAAGTGAAGCGAAAAACGCCCGGCAGCAGGAAAAACAGTCTGCCCGGAAAGCTGCTCGATTGCCGATCGAACAAACCGGAGGAATCGGAGCTGTTCATTGTTGAGGGAGATTCAGCCGGCGGAACGGCCGCTTCCGGTCGAGACTCGCGGATTCAGGCGATCCTCCCCCTTCGTGGCAAAATACTGAATACCGAATCGATCAAAATCGGGAAAGCGTTGAGCAATCAGGAAATCCACGATCTTGTCGAGACATTGGGAACGGGCGTTGGCCCCGATTTTGATATCCGCAAATTGCGTTACAATCGAATTATTCTGCTGATGGATGCCGATGCGGACGGGTACCACATCAGTACGCTGATGCTCGCGTTTTTCTTTCGGCACATGCCTGAACTGATCCGTCAGGAAAAGCTGTTCATCGGACAACCGCCGCTGTATCGTATTTCCGTCGGAAACAAAAGCATGTATGCCCTTGATGACATGCACAAAGAGGAAATCCTGGCTTCATTGCCGGGCAATCGGAAGGTCGAAATCAGCCGCTTCAAGGGGTTGGGGGAAATGAACGCTTCCCAGTTGAAGGAAACAACGCTTGATCCGGAACACCGGGTCCTATTGAAAGTGGAAATAGAAAATCATGTCGAAGCAGACGAGACTTTTCATCAGTTATTGGGAAAAGATGCCAGCCAACGGTATCGTGTCATCATGTCGGAATCTGCTTTGGCGGACGACCTGGATGTCTGATGTTTAACAATTAGCAGATGTTGCGGTTATAATTGCAGGTTTGTTTCGTATTTTGATATTCGGATTTCAATCAGTAAGGGATGCCGGGAAATGATCTTGACAGGCCAGGAAATCAAGGCTCAATTGGGAACGAATATCAATATCGATCCGTACGATGAAAAGAATCTGAATCCGAACAGCTACAATCTTTCTCTGCACGATGAACTGCTTGTGTACGAAGAAATTGTCCTCGATATGAAACGTGCCAATCGGCACAATCGATATAAAATTCCGCCAGAAGGTCTGGTTCTCAACCCGAACCAACTCTATCTGGGACGAACTGTAGAACGAACAGAAACGCACAATCTGGTACCGATGCTCGAAGGGCGTTCTTCCATCGGGCGACTTGGCCTGTTCGTTCACATTACAGCCGGGTTTGGCGATGTCGGCTTCAATGGATATTGGACACTCGAAATGTTCGCTGTCCAGCCGATCCGTATTTATGCGGGCGTGCCGATCTGCCAGATATTTTATCATTCGATCACCGGAGACATCACCGAGTACACTGGCGGAAAATATCAGAAGAATCAGGATATCCAGCCGTCTCTTCTGTATCGCGATTTCGAGGACAGTAACGATCCGCAAATGAAGCTCGGTTTTGAGAAGGATTGAGGTAGCGATGTCGGCTCATTTGTATTTGTTGCGTATTGGCGCGTGTGGTGAAACAGTCCGCTGTTTCGGGGACGAATCACCTTTGTTCAAACGCGGGAATCAGGTCGTTCTGCAAACC
>JALWSL010000025.1 GCA_027080405.1 Planctomycetaceae bacterium | reverse complement strand
CTATCGGGTTGATCGTCTACAGCTACCTTCTCTACCCGGTGATCCTGGCTTTACTGGCCAGATTGTCGCCGGAAAAAAAATCTCCCAAAGTTGAGGACATCCCCGAAAGCCAATGGCCGACGGTCTCGCTGGTCATCGCGGCGTATCGGGAGGAATCCGTCATTGTCGAGCGACTCAACAATGCGCTGGAGATTGATTACCCGAACGACAAAATCGAAATCATCATCGGAGTCGATGGCAACGAGGACGCAACCGGAAAATTGGTGGAAGGTTTTCAGGATGCGAGAATCCGTCTGATGCAATTTCCTGAACGACGGGGCAAGGCTTCCGTTCTGAATGACTGCATCGCCGCTGCCCGGGGTGATATCATCCTTTTTTCAGACGCCAATACCTTCTGGGATCGAGATGCGGCAAAACTGCTGGTACGGCATTTTGAACAGGAGCGGGTCGGCGGTGTTTGCGGTCGCCTGATCCTCACCGATGCAGCAACCGGAAAAAATGTCGATGGAATATACTGGCGTTACGAAAACCGCCTGAAGGAATGGGAAGGCAAACTCGGCGCATTGCTGGGGGCTAACGGGGCAATTTACGCCATCCGAAAAAAACTCTACGAGCCGATTCCACCACAGACCATCGTTGACGATTTTGTCATCGGGATGCGGATTCACCAGGCCGGTTACCAACTTCTTTATGAAAAACAGGCCATTGCCAGAGAAGAAACAGCCCCCACGATCAGCGACGAACTCCATCGACGCATCAGAATTGGAGCGGGGGCCTTTCAAAGTTTAACCTGGTTGTGGAGACTGTTGCTGCCCCGCCGCCCGCTGGTCAGTTGGGCTTTCTGGTCGCACAAGGTTCTACGTTGGTTCTGCCCGGCATTCATGGTGATCGCGTTGGTAAGCAACTTTCTGCTGGCGCAAAAACCGCTCTACCAGAGTTTACTTGCGTTGCAGGGAATCTTTTACACGCTCGCTGTTTTGGGAGGCTTTTCAATCCTGCCGGGCAAATTCGGTAAAATCGCTCAGGCGGGCTGGATGTTCGTCAATATGAATGTCGCATTGGCTCTCGGATTCATCCGCTGGCTTTTCAACACACAAAAAGGAACCTGGAAGAGAACCGAACGATCCGAAGGCTGAATCTTCAAAACCGTTCCCGCTTCTGTCTCCTTCCAGCTTCACCCAACGTCTTGCAACAGACAGATGCACGCCATCACGCACGGCGATACGATAGCCCACTCGCTGCAGGTTCGATGTTTCGTTCAGACGACAACGGTTGTTATCAATATATCAATAACGGGTTGCATCGAATTGCGGCAGCATGGGGAGTTCTTCATCCCTGGGAATGAAATAGACGATCGGCCTGCCCAGAAGATGATCCCTGAACTGTTCGAAAATTTGATTGCGGATCATCAAGGCCGTCACCTCCTTTTCCTGAAAACAGACAGAAAACGGAATGAAATCGTTATCAACTTCCCACAATTCCTTTTTCTTCCCCTGAGGAAGCCACTGGAACCTGTACTGCATCATGACTGACGGGAACTTTTCATTGCCATTTCGCGTGGTCCATTCCTCACCGGGAACTTCGCGGTAATCAAAGTGAAGAACGTAATCAGCCTGCTCGGCGACGGTAAAACCTTCCTTCTCCAGTTTTTCCGTCAATAACTCGGTTACTTCTTTCATCACCTGAGCTTTGGGAGCATGTTCAACCTTGTCGATTTTCACATCCAGCGCAACACTCATCCCGGGCGCAATTTTTGCCTGATCGGGTTGATCGAGCAAGGCAAGCGATTTCTGCAAATTCTCCGGCGAGAACTTTTTCAACTGGAGCTGCCTGCGAAGACGATTGGTCTCGATGGAAAGCATCCCCCGGCTTGTCAGAAAGAATGGGCGGTTATTGTGCAGGATATCGTGTTCTTTATCGTGATACGACTCCATAAACCAGAGCGTTCGTCCCGTTTTGGCATCAACCAGCATCCGTCCCCGCAATGAAAAGGCGGTCGAATCGGGCAGCCACTCCAGAGAGCGTCCGGGCTTGTCAACCGTATCTTCATCAGAACCGGGGATCAACAACCTCAGTGGGCGATCCCAATGATATTCCCACTCCTGTTTTCCTGTCGCAGTAGAGATACCGGAGACAGCCGTTTCGTAGGTCGATTCGTTCAACACGGACAGATATTTCCCGTCAGGTGAAAACCCGATCCCCTTCACATAAAACGTATTGCCCCGATCCGAGGAAGTCGGCAGCTTCGGTTCTCCAACAAACTTTCCGTTTTTCCAGTCGAGAATGTAGACTCCTTTTCTGTCTTGGGACACCCCGGCGGTGTATCGATACCCGGGACTGTTGATCAAATCGGAGCGGTAAGCCATTGTC
>JALWSL010000024.1 GCA_027080405.1 Planctomycetaceae bacterium | reverse complement strand
ACCCAGCACAATGGCGTTATGACGAAAACCGAGTTCCGCATCTTTCTTCCAAAGCACTTTTCCCGAATACCGATCCATCACCACAATCCGCTTGCTGGTCGTTCCGTCCTGTGTAAATTCACCGGGCTTCTTGCCTTCTTCCTTGATCGGACTGGAACCGACAATCAGCAGATTTTTCCAAACGCCAATGTATCCCCACTCGGGAGCCTGCGAAGATTCATCAGCGGGCAGTCTGAATTCAGCAAGAATCTTTCCTGTTTCGGGATCGAGGCGTAACCCTTTATTGCCGTACGCGATGTAAACACCATCATCCGTTGTGGCGTAATTGCTGCCAAGGGAATTGGCCCCCGGCTGATGACTCGTATTGTTGTAATACTTTCCGATGCCCGGCAGTGGTGTTTCCCACAAAATCCGCCCGGTGTAAACATCCATGGCCCGCATCGAATCAACCCCTTCGATAAACAGTCGCCCGCCAATAACCTGCTCGCTGGGGCCATGCCCGTGGCGGGGCAGTATCGTTTCGTTGGTCGATCCTCCGAACCATAAAATGCCGAGCGGCGCTTTCACCAGGCGATCTTTGGAAACCGCCGTGTTGGCCACATCGGCATATTGATGCGTCCAATCCCCCGAACCGGGTAGCGCCCCGACCCGTTTCAAAATGGTCATCTTTCCCGAACGCGAAACTTCCGCCTTGGGCAACTTCGCTTTCAGGATAGCCGCTTCAAGCTGATCATGTTGCTCATCCGTCGTATTGAAAACAGCGATTCCGCCATAAGGACGCAGTGCGTGAAAGACCCGACGCACAAACGGCACACCCTGTCCAATCCCGGAGTCACCGAGTTTTTCGGAAATGATCATACTCGCCAGGTACGGGGAAACATTGAACTGAACCGGATCGTTTACAAAAATCGAAATGCGCTGGCCGTAAAGTGAGAGAGCATCAAGTTGTGTGCGTATTTGCGAAACTTTTTTTGCATCCGCATCGACCCCGACAATCTGCAATTCTGTTTGCCGGGCCAACTCTGCCAACTGATGCCCATCGTTCAAACCGAACGCCAGGCAATACCCTTGCGTGATATCGAATTGCGAAATCAATTGTTGTACCGATTCCTGATCACTCTTTTGCGCGGGGTTTTGAACGGATGAACTTTTTGCAACTGTTTTCTTATATGTTACTGGCTGCGCAACTGATTCTGCAGAAAAGCAGTGAATGGTTCCTTCAACAGTCGAAACAACGAGGCAATCATCTGCGGCAATCATCGAGCAGACTTCGCCGGGGAAATCTTTTTCCCAAACCAGTGTCGGTTTCCCGGTTTGAACATCCAACTCGAACGCGGCGATTTTTCCTGTTTGCGATCCGTACAGCCGATTCCCAGCTTTCAGCCATAACCGATACGCTCCATCGACCTCCCATTTCCGATTCAAGGAAAGCCGAGCAATATTCCGTCCTTTGCGATCCCGTTCTGTTTTAACCGCGGACGTTTTCAAATCGTAGGCACTCAATTGGGAACCGCCACAATAGACCGTTGCATCAGCAAGAATCGGCAAGTCGGAAGTCGGCAAGCTGAAAGAACTGTCTCCCGTTGCGGTATCGTAAACCGTTCTCGTGTTGAAAAAATAATTCTGACTGACTGCAACCGCGTAGTTCCCCCTGCGTTTGTTTTCGCCCAGATGAAAATACTTGAATTCACCCGTTGCAGCATCAAAACAGGCGGGAGCAGATCGCCCGTTCGGTACGATCAATGAATCTCCCGAGATCGCCAGATAACCTTGTGGCGTCACTCCTCCAAAAGCGAAACTGTCGTGCGGTTGCAGCAGGTAAAGAGAACCGGTTCCGCTGTTTTTCCAAACGATCTTTCCCGAATTCGCGTCAACCGCATATATGAAAGTTCCCATAAAAGGCCAGATGCTCGCCGCAAAATAGACCGTTCCATCTTTGATAACCGGAGCGCCACGCGCAGGCCAGGCGGAAATCACCCGTCTATTGCCGATGATTTTGCGATCCATCGGCGCTCCGCGAAACTTCCAGATCAGTTTGCCGCTTGATGCCTGCAAACAGTAAAGATGCCCATCATCGCAACTGAAGAAAACCTTTCCGTCGCTTGCCACCGGGGCAAATCGAATCGGCCCTTCTGCAAAGAATTTCCAGATTTCCCGACCCGTTTTCAAATCGATCGCCGTGACGGAATCATTCGCGGAAGATGCAACAAACATCCTCCCGCCGGCGACAATCGGTTGATACCCAACATCAAACTGCAACTGCGGCTGGTTGGGCCACGCCGGTTCCAGCGGGGGAAGTTCAATCGTCCAGTTCAAATGCAATTCCGTCGGCAATCCATCAGCAACCGCTGCAGTGCGACCCGCATCTGCCC
>JALWSL010000023.1 GCA_027080405.1 Planctomycetaceae bacterium | reverse complement strand
CCTCAATGCCCCGTACCGCGACGGTGCCATCACGGCAGCTGTGTCATCAATGATTAAACAAAAATTCCTTCGTATTGATTAAGGCCCAGGTCAAATCCTGCCAGTTCTGCCTGAGTGCCGTCCCTGAGGGAACCGGTTTTCCGTTGGCATCTTTGAGCGGGGCTTTCAAATAATCGATTGCAATTTTCAACTCATTTTCTCGCGGCGGTCTTGAAAATACCGCAAGATACAATTCGGTAATTTTCTCCTCATCACTCCGCTTGTCATTCAGGTACTTGACAGCCCGCCCGCCAGATGAAGCCAGCTTTGCCTTCACTTCGGAAGAATTGATCAAAAACAGAGTTTGCGACAGACTCGAAGATTGCACCCGTTCGCACTCGCAAACACTAGCGTTATCCGGTCTGCCGAATGCTTTCAGAAAACCGGAAGCGCTATTGTAACTGTTATCCGGCAATGCGATCGCACGAGTACCGGCAGGAAGGTTGGCGAAAGATGTCGTGCTACCTGTGACATCATTCACTGCATCAAGCAGCACTTCCGCCTGCATACGACGCGGATAAAACCGCGAATAATTCTGTTCTTCAACCAGGTTGTACTCATTGGGAATTGCAGAAAGCTGATACGCATTCGACCGGGTGATCACACGAATCAAATCCTTCAAATCATAACCGCTGTCAATGAAATGCTTTTCCAAAGCGGCGAGCAGTTTCGGGTTGGAAGGCGGGTTCGTATCGCGAATATCATCTTCCGGCTCGATCAGACCTCGTTTGAAGAAATGCTTCCAGTATCGATTGACGAGCGCCTTGGCGAAGAACGGATTCTTCGGCGAACTCATCCATTGGGCCAATCGCAGTCGTGGATCTTCCCCCGGCGGTATCTTGCCAACGTCGTCCCCCAGGGCAACCGGCACCAACGTGACACCGGTTCTCACATTTTTCGCGGTCGCGAGCCCCCGTTTATGGAAGATCAAATCCTCCCCGGCTGTCGCCGTCGGCTTGCGACCAATCCGGCTGAAAAAGGCAGAGAAACTGTAGTAATCGTCCTGGCTCCAGCGTTCAAACGGATGGTGATGACACTGGGCACACTGCATTCTGACACCCAGAAACAGCTGCGCTATATCCTCCAGTTGAACCTTCGGATCCTTCACACGTTTGTACCAGGCGACAGGTGGGTTTTCGACAATCGTTCCCGTAGCAGCCAGCAATTCCCTGACCAGTTGATCGTACGGAACATTGGTCAAAAGACTATCCCGTATCCACGAATGGAAAGCGAAATTCGCGGTGATATCGCTGGCAGCATCGCGACGATTCTTCAGCAGCGAGACCCATTTGCTGGCGAAGTAGTCTGCGTACTGCGGGCTTCGCAGCAAAGCCTCAATTTTTTGATCACGTTTATCTGCGGCGGTATCTGCCAGGAACGACTCTGTTTCCTCAACTGTCGGCAACCGCCCGGCAATATCGAGCGTCACCCGTCGCAGAAATGTCGCATCATCACAAACAGGAGAGGGAGGAATCCCCAGCTCCTTGAGGTTTGCGAATACCTGCTCATCGACAAAGTTGCGAACCTTGGGTAATTGGTCAACTGGAGCGCCCAAGGGAATCGCAGCGGTAAAGACAGCCACCTTCCCCTGATAACGCACCATCACGGCGGCTTTGCCGGGAATATCGGAAGCAGTTACCAAACCGTCTTCACTCACTTCCGCCATTGCCTCCGCGTTCGATTCGTACAAGGCAAGAGAGGTGACATCGCGAACCGAGCCATCGGAGTATTGGGCAAACGCCTGCAGTTGCTGTTCGCCATTCCGCTTGATGACACCGTTAGCAGGCTTCACTTCCAGTGACAGAAACTCGGGCTCGCTATCGGCATGCAGAGGCATCCCCTGCTCAATCCATCGACGGACAACCTCATATCCCGTCGAACCGGCTGGCAACCGAACTCCACCAGCGTGAGGAACTTTTCCCGATGCCTTTGCCAACAGCAAACTTTGATCCGGAGCCGCCTGAAAGACCCGTCGTCCCCGGTCTTCCAGCACAATGTTCTCGTAATCTTCGACCGTTTCAAACCCGAGAATCGATAACTGGAACCCGTTTCTTCCCCCCGCCTTCGCATGACAGGAACCTGCATTACATCCCGCTTTTGTCAAAACTGGTAAGACATCATTGACAAAACTGATCGCTTCACTTTTTTCGGCAGCAACAACAGATCCATTCGCTACAGTGATTGCCACAATGAAGAGAACAACAGCGTTGAAGCTCATTGTCAGGAGAACTCTACGAGAGAGAGCATTGTCGATTCCCCTATTCATGGTTGGCACCCCAGGTGAGACAATTGTGGAGGGAGTTATCATCGGCCAAAAGCGATCCGCACTTCATGTT
>JALWSL010000022.1 GCA_027080405.1 Planctomycetaceae bacterium | reverse complement strand
GATCATCGCACTTCTGATTCAGGCGGCAGTATGGATCTGGATCTGTCGTGATCCGGAGAACTGATCCAGAACGCGCTCAAGGCGCCTGGTAGAGGAGGCATGAAATGGAACATCATCGGCCTTTTGCAAGTGACAGCTTGCAGAAACTTTTTCTTGGCAGATCCAGTCAGTTTCTCCATCTCATCCAGACCATAGAACGATATTCCACTGCGGAAGCCCCTATCCTGATCCAGGGTGAAACAGGAACAGGGAAGGAACTGGTGGCGCGGGCTCTTCACTGTTCCGGAAAACACAGGCATGGTCCCTTTATTCCTGTCAACTGTGCTTCGCTTCCCGATACCCTGCTGGAAAGCGAGCTTTTCGGCCACTGCCGTGGTGCCTTCACCGACGCCTGCACTGATCGAAAGGGGCTGGTGGAATTCGCCCAGGATGGAACTTTATTATTGGACGAAGTGGAAAGTCTCACCCCAAAGGCGCAGGCTGGGCTGCTTCGTTTCCTCCAGGATGGAACCTACCGCCCGGTGGGGGCGAACCGGGAATGCCGGTTCAACGGAAGAGTCATCGCCGCAAGTAATTCAGATCTGAGAAAGCTTGCCGAATCCGGCAAATTTCGCATGGACCTGTATTATCGGCTCAACGTGTTGCAGATATCTGTCCCGCCATTACGAGAACGCCGGGAAGATATTCTGTTTCTCGCCATTCATTTTCTCGAGCGTTTCAGAACACGGTACGGTGGCGGCGCATCAGCGTTTTCATCCGATACCGAGCAGTGGATGTTGGAGCATCACTGGCCAGGCAACGTGAGAGAACTTGAAAATTTTATTCATGGAGTGTTTCTGAACAGCGAGGGGAATATCATCAGGTTCATGCCTGTAGATAGCACCTTACATCAACAGGATCAGGAATGGGAGGATATGAAATCTGCCCGTCAACGGGTGGTGGAATCTTTCGAACGAAACTACTTACACAAGCTGATGACTCATTGTCGGGGCAACATCACCAAGGCAGCCCAGCTGGCGGGCAAAGAACGCCGCTGTCTCGGGCGCCTCCTAAAAAAGTATAAGATCGATCGCCACAGCTTCATCGTCGTGAATCCGCCCATAGAAGAGGCTCGTCAGTAACATTTTTCCAGCAATACCGTCTATATTCCTTCACGATTCGACCAGAGGCACTCATCGTTATTGACTGGTTGCTAAAAATCGCCTCTATATAAAGTCTAAGCCTCATGGTAAAGTCCATCAGAAAATAAGTAAACAGCAGCATTCGATGTCCGCTCGTGAATAAATAGGATTCCTTCTGGATCGCGACTCCACACATCATAACCTTGTGGGAATAGCGATAATATAACAATGTCTCCTGGAGCCACATCACGTCCCGATTGCAATGGTGGACGTAGAGCTCCAGAGGGGAATTTTAGCAGTTGCGATATCGTTACACGGGCCATCTTGCCAAACAAAACGAGTTTTAGATCTTTCTCATTTCTAAATTGAAGACCACGTTGACCAGCCCATGCCACCAAAAAAAGCTCATTGACAAAATCATTGACGGGCCTGGGTGTATCTTTTGTCTTGCTTTCCTCAAGCACTCTACGTGCTGATGCCAGCAGGTTGCTTCGATCATGAACTTCCGGTGACATGGGAACCCGGAATCCCAGAAGGTTACGAGCAGGTGCACGTTCTACCCAAAGGAAATAGAAATGATGGATCGTGTCAATGCGGTAAAAATGAACCAAAATGATTTGACGCAATTCCGAATCGGTGTGCAGCAGGTTTTCCATTCGGGCCAACCGTTGCTCAACGTCATACAGTGCGATTGACTCGTTCACATGATTCAAAATGATGGAGGTAATGAGCGAAATCGATTGGTTCAGAACAGTTGTTTCTGCCCTCTGAGGAAGAAGATATCCGAGCACGGCCGATACAACAGACAGGATAATATCCTGGACATCCTGATCAAATGAGGATGGCCCAGGCACGCCAGCAAAAAGGGTACGAAGATTTGCGATGAGTAACTCAGTCAGAACCTCACGAAAATTTTGTTCGTTTTGTATAATAGTTGATTCAGCGGAAGCCTCCCAACGATTCAATTCCTCCTGAAATACTCGTCGTACCAGAAATGCCAAGCCTTCTTGTTTCTGCAATGTATCGGACGTTATGCCGTATAAGGTTCTCTCGATAGAGGGTGAAAGGAAGCCGGGGAGGCTTTGGGTAAAGACTCTTCGGTCGTTTGCCTGCAATGACGGATCGCGGACTAGCGCCGCCACCAGACAATCGACAAATCCGGTGTCGCTTTTGAGAAATCGACCGCGATTCTTGAGTTGTCCCTCGCCTATATCCAGAGCAATTGCCTTCTCCTTGCTTTGACGCACAGGCCCATTT
>JALWSL010000021.1 GCA_027080405.1 Planctomycetaceae bacterium | reverse complement strand
GGAATATCGTACCACATTATCCAGGCATTTGCTGGCCAGGAGATCTGTTTATTTTATGGGGACCGGTTTTCCGGTTTCGATGCTTTTCGCCTCTGCGTGGCACAGTTTCACGCCGTTGAGGGCATTTTCCGCGGCAAGGAAAGGTGAGATCTGACCGCTTTTCAGGCCACTCGCTGCGGCTTTGAATTCCTCAGCGAACGCACCATACCATTCCGGATTTCCCTTCAGCTTTGGAACATGCGTTTTCCCGTTATTTTTCAAAACAACCAGGGGGCGGTTGACGACCCATTCGGAACCGTAAGTTCCGGCGTCGAATTCAAGGGTTGCCTTTTCGAAAAAGGCCTGGTAACCGTGTGCAAATTGCAGGGCCGATGAGGCAATCGCCCCGCTGGTGCACGAAATGGCCGGGCCATTTTCATACAGATAGTTGGTTTGTGTGTGCTCGACCAAGCCATCATGAGACAGGCCGACCGAGCAGACTTTATCAGGCAATCCGCAGGTTGAGGAAATGAAGTGGTTATCGTGAATGTGAAGATCGATGCCGAACCCACCCATCTCGATCATGTCTTCCGGCAGGTTGAGCCATTGGGGTGGGCAGATCACCCGCCGCATATTCAGCGCGAGCAGTTTCCCATATTTTTCCTGTGCGATGCACTCGGCAAGAAATCGAAATTCCGGGAAAAAGGGAAGCACATGGGCAACCATGAGAACCCTCTTCGCTTTTTCAGCTTCCCGAACCATGCGAGCGGCTGCCTTCTCCTGGACCGTGATCGGCTTCTCGACAATCACATTTTTCCCCGCTTTGAGAGCTTCGATCACCACCTGTTCGTGTTGACCGATTGGCAAACAGATGTCCACTAAGTCGATTGAGGGGTCCTTGAGAAGGTCGTGATAATCCTGATAGGTTTGGATTCCCTTCAAGTCAACGTGACTGCTTCCCCTGGGGCCAAAATTGCCCTGAATGGACGACCAGTCGCCGTTTCGTTTCTTTTCGCTGCGAGTTGCAATCGCCTGAACTTTGACATTTCGTAAAGAATTGATGGCTTCGAAATGGGTCATCCCCATGAAGCCCAAACCGATAATCCCCACCTTCATTTGTTCTCTCCGATTGCTTGTTCGCTGGAATGGTTCGCCGGAACGGGTAGCTCAATGTTTGAATGATAATCCGGTTTACAGTAGCCGCATGATATCCGCAAGCAGGGAGATTGTCATCTATTACAGACAGGCATTACCGACAGATCCATTCCTCCCGGCCAGATTCAAGAGAAGCCTGTTTACAGGGCTGATTTCATCAAACTGGTGCCGATTCGTGTTAACCGCGTCGATTCAATAATATCCGCGCCTGACTTAGTGCCTTGAATTTAAGCAGTTCTAGAAATGTGCACCACTGCCTGTTGCATGCACAGCTCAGGCGTACTCAGCAGCGAGACAGCCGCTGAGAGCGAGACATCTCTGCCGATACGCTGGCTGGAGGAGCTTGCCTTGCCCAAACGTTGTGCATGATTGCGCGGTTGTGTTCTGATTGATCCGGTTGTAGGCCCTTTGCGTCTCATGCGGTTTTTTTGGGAGAAGGGGTGGAAAGTTCGGTGCAATGGTTGTAATCTGTTTGATGTCATCATCAATATGATGTCGGTTTGGCCGATACTCTTCCCTGTGGCTCCGGGCTTTTTCTTCCCTCGGGCGGTTGTTGCCGTGTTGCAGTGCTGAGATGTCCAGCCCGTTGTTTTGATGAATTCCTGAAAATAGATATTTGCAAGCTGGAGGATGAGCGATGCTGGTGTTATCAAGGAAGTCGGGCGAAAGAATTCGTATCGGCGAAGACGTGGCGATTACCGTTGTTCGGATCGGTCCCAACACCGTTCGGCTTGGCATTGAGGCTCCGCGAGATTTGAGCATCCTGCGTGAAGAACTATGTGAAGACGCAGAAGCCGGGGAAAGAGATTCTTCCAGTCAGGACGCCTCTGCGATTGCCGGGTAAGTCAAGCGTTGCTGGAAGATGAGCGGACGAGCATTCAAAAGGATATGTACATTTTGTGCGTATCCTTTTTTTGTGAGTGTCGAGTATGTTTGCTGCCAAACCTGTTTGCCCGTCATCTTTGAGAGTTTACCGGGGGGGAGATGGTTGCCAATTTGAATTCAGCCCTGTTAATCTGGGAGGCATGATTGGTTGGCCCGTCTTTATGAGTACAGATCAGCAGATCGCCTTTTGGACGATTCTGGTGGGAGTGGTCTGCAATTCCTGCTGTTCCCTGTTGGGGTGCTTTCTGGTTCTGCGGCGAATGAGCATGCTGGGTGATGCGATCAGCCACGCGGTGCTGCCTGGCTTGGCGCTGGCGTTCATTCTGAGCGGAACATTGAACGCATTGCCGATGTTTACCGGGGCTGCCCTATTCGCCATGCTGACGGCGGGGCTTTCAAAGTTGCTCAGTTCCCACAGAAACACAAGTGAAGAATCGGGACTGGGCATCGTTTTTACCACGCTGTTTGCGCTGGGAATCCTGTTGATCCAGTTGTTTGCGGAAAATGTCCATCTGGATCGTGACGCAGTTCTGGAAGGGGCGATCGAGTATGTGACTCTCGAAACGACTACTCTGTTTGGGCTTCAATGGCCCACGTCTCTTTGGGTGACCGGCTCCGTGCTGGTTGGTGTATTGATCTGGCTGGTGCTGTTCTGGAAGCAGATAAAAGTGGCGAGTTTCGATCCCGCTTACGCCAGTGCCATTGGTCTGCATGGTCATGCAATGCTGGCTGTTCTGGTTATTTTCGTGGCGCTATGTGTGGTGGCTGCATTCAAGATTGTGGGGACGGTGCTTGTCGTGGCGATGCTGGTAATTCCTGCCGCCTCTGCCCAGCTGGTTTGTCATCGTTTGAATCGGATGTTGTTCGTCTCCGTATTATTTTCAATCGCCTCTACTGTAACCGGTTATTATGCTGCCTGGTATTTGAATTCGAATGCAGCGGGGATGATGGCGGTGATGGCGGGGGTCGGTTACGTCTTTGCGTTGCTGTTCTCACCTTCGCAGGGATTGCTGTTCACGCATTATCACAGAAGGAAATTGAAACAGCGCATTATTGCGGAAGACATACTGGGCGTTCTTTTCCGGTATGAAGAATCTGCGGAAACGTCCGATGAAACCGGTTCTTCGCCGGGCATGGGCCTTTCCGAACTGAAGAGGTTGGTGGGGGAAAAGTACAGCTCCCAATCGATGAAGCGGCTGATCAAAGAGAATCTTGTCAGTTCCCGGTTGGATCAGAAGTATCTGTTGACCGCGGCAGGAAAGAGGCTCGGGCAACGGATTGTGCGCGGGCATCGATTGTGGGAATCCTTTTTGGATCGTGAATTCGCATTGCCTGAAGATCACTTGCACGAAGCGGCTCATCAGATGGAGCATTACCTCGATCAGGAATCTCGCAGCAGTATCGAACAACAGCTCGGTTCCCCGGCGTCCGATCCGCACGGAAAAAAGATTCCTCCACGACCGGCAGATGATTAGAGAATTGGGGGAACGAAATCGATTCGGGCGTGAAAGTCCTGCAAATTCAGGAACCCGGATTTTCGGGAGTCTGTTTCTTTGTCTCTCGGGCAGAATATCAATACAATCCGGCAATCGTCGTCGATTCCGCGTTTTTTTTCATCTATTGATCTACCTTGTTGAGAGGAGCAGGCCGAATCCAGAGGTGGATCGCGTGAGGAAACAGCCAATGGTTTTTGAAAATCGATGTGTCATTATTACCGGTGGTGCCAAGGGGATCGGAGCCGGTTGTGTAGAGGTTTTTCATGCTGCAGGCGGAAAGATCGGTCTGCTTGATCTGGATCGGAAAGCTGCGGAGCAACTGGCAGAGCGGCTGAACGCGAAGCGGGAAAATTCGGTTCGGTTTCTTGAATGCGATGTATCCGATTTTGAACGTTTGGAAAAATGTATCGATGAAATAGTCGAGCATTTCGGGCAACTCGATTCGATGATCAACAATGCGGGGGTTCATCCACCGGCGACAGCGATTGATGATTTTTCTATCGAACAGATGCAACAGCTGATGAACATCAATTTTATGAGCACCTACGCCGGGGCCAAATTTGCGTTGCCGTATCTGCGAAAAACGAAGGGAACCATCATCAACATCTCTTCGATGACTGCCGTGCTGGGTCAGCGGCTTTCAACTGCTTATGCGGCGACCAAAGGGGCGCAGGTCAGTTTTACCAAGGCACTTGCGTTGGAAGCCGGAGAACAGGGCGTGCGTGTCAATGCCGTGCTTCCAAGTAACGTCGATACTCCGCTGATGCGAGAATGGGCAGAAACATTGGAAGACCCTCAGTCCGCTTTGGAACGTGTCGCTTCCTTGCAGGTTTTCAAACGGATGGCCACGCCACGGGAGATCGGACAGGTCTGCCTGTTCCTGGCTTCGGATCAAAGCAGCTTCATCACCGGGCAGGCGATCGAAGCGGATGGCGGAGCTGCCCTGGATTATTAACCGTCCGGCAAATTAACCGAGCGTAACTGGGGAAGGTGACGATAGCTGATGAAAGTTGGATTGGAGGACGACCGGGGCCGTTGCGACAAAGCCTGGCTTGTCGCCACGCGTTCAATTACAACGAGTTCAGCTACAATGAATTCAGCCAGCGTTTGAATTCTTTTTTCAACTCCTCCAGACGCTCTGGTTCTTTGGTTGCCAAATCGTTTTTCTCGCCCGGATCGATGGATAAATTGTAAAGTTGCCAGGGGAGATCCGCTCTGGTACGAACGATTTTCCAGTCTCCTTTGCGCAGAGCGGCCTGTTTCCCGTACATGAAAAATAACGATTGGTGGGGCGATTTTTCCCCATGTAACAGAACTCCAAGTGGATCTTTGCCGTCGTAGATAACACCCTCTGGCAGCTTTGCTCCGGAGAGCTTTTGCGAGGCAATGAGAAGATCGGGCGACCACAAGACTTCATCGACGAGACGACCGGCTTCGATTTTACCGGGCCAACGAGCCATCGCCACCACGCGAAGACCTCCTTCAAAGCAGGTGACACCGCCGGAACGAAGCGGAAAATTGGAACCGACATCCAGACCTTCGCGACCGAGTCGAAAAGCTCCGTTATCGGAAAAGAAGAAGACGAATGTATTTTCTGCCACGCCCGCGGATTCCAGACTTGCCAGCACTCTCCCGATTTCAAAATCCAACGCGGTAACAACCGCGTAGTAGCGTTTCAGCGGATCGGTTTCATCCGGGGAAAAGGAGTAGTGTTCAAAAGCAGAATCGGGAGCCTGCCAGCGGTTCGGTTGTCCCGGTTTTTTGTTTCTCGCGTTGGGGAAATGAGGCGAGTTGAAAGGGAGATAACAGAACCAGGGCTGTTTGCGTTCCGAATGTCTTTTAATGAAATCGATCGCGGAATCGGCAAACAGTTCCGGCGAATATTTCCCATCGGCGTGAAGTTCCCGCGTCTGTTTGAACAGATCGTGTTTGCCCGCGTAGATGTGATGATAGTAGTCGATATTTCCGGATGCGTGACCGATAAACTCATCAAAGCCACGTTCGGTCGGTCGGGAACCTGGGGCGAAACCGATATTCCATTTACCAAAACAGCCTGTCGCATAAGGGACAGGAGCGGTTTTGAGGATTTGCGGGATCAGAATTTCGGACTGCTTCAAGCCGATGCCATAATTGCCTTTCAGTCCGGCCAACTGCTTTTCAAGACCGTGCCTTTGCGGAATACGACCGGTCATCAAACAGGCACGCGAAACCGTGCAGGTGGGGGATGCGGTGTAAAACGCGGTCAGCCGGGCACCCTGAGCGGCCAGACGGTTGAGGTTCGGTGTGTAGATGGGAGAAGCCGGGTTATAACACTTCAGATCTCCATAACCGAGATTATCCGCAGTGATGATGAGAATGTTTGGTCGCTGCGGCTGTCCCCTCCCGGCGAACACGCTCACTGGAAAGAAGCAGAGTAGAAATAACAAAAAAAGAACGGCTTGAACCGACCTTTGAACCAGATATCTTCCTGTCGTGACAAACAGATTCATTTTGGGTATCCCCGGCTTCCCGAGTGTTGATTCCGGCCGCCAATCAACAGCGTCAACGGTGTCAGCGGTGCGAACAGATTTTACGGAAGTTCCTGAATTCGAATGTTTTTCCAGCGGATCTGGTGTCCGTTTTCCTTGAAATTGTGAACCTGCAATCCGATGAACCCGCAAGATGTCATATCGTCCTTGAGGTCAGCGGCGGGAACACCGTTAAGGAATGTTTTGATGGAATCGCCATTGGCAACGATGCGCAGATGGTTCCACTCCCCTTTTTTGAATGCTTTGCGGGCGGCTTCGTTCTGTTTCAGATCGTTGAGCCATCCTCTGCGGGCTTCATCGTAGATTCCGGCTGTCCACGCGCGGGGGGAGGGGTCGATTTCAACCTGGTAGCCATGTACCCTGTGGGCGGGAACGATCCGGGACTTCTCCTGACCGTTTTTATCTTTCCATCTGTAGGTTCTGGGCTCATCGTACACGTTGCTGCGAATTTGTACGCCCGAATTCAAAACAGCATCGGGGAAGAAATCGAGTTCCAGAATGAAATTTCGATAATGTTTTTTGGTGGTCAGGAAACTGTTTGGCGTTCCGGTCACACTGGTTCCAACAATTTGGCCATCTTCAACGTGGTATTTCGCCTTGCCTCCTTTCTGTACCCAACCATCGAGTGTTTTCCCGTCAAAGATAGGTGTCAGTTTTTCCTCGGCTGTCAAATTGCCGGGTAGAAGTAAAAAGCCGCCGAGAATCAAACTGAACGATAAAATATGTTTGAAGGATACTCGCATTGAAAAGACTCCTGCTGTCAGTCGTGCTGTTGTCATTGAAATACGCTTTCGGGTGTTCCGGAACCTTGAACCAGATTCGCTTGCCGCACCTGAAAGCAGACCAGCCCATCTTCAGCTTTTCGGAGGGATCAGTCAAACGAGTCGAGCCGTTGTCGATAAAAAAAGCCCCGTCGATTGCCAAATGATTGAAGGCTACCGTTACAGGGTCAGTTGCAGAGGAGCCGGTTGCGGATTGCAGAAGCTAATCCTGAATGGGCAAGCGGAGATAATCCGGTTCGATCGCGTCGCACTGGATCAGTTCTTCATCCGCAGCTCGCATTTGCCCTTCGGTGGTTGTGTGGGTGATGACAACAAAGGGGACGATCGATGCCTTGCCTTCTCCGGAATCAGCGGGGTGAATTTCAAATTCGTGTTGAATACATGAGGCGATACTGATTTCGTGATTCCCCAAAATTGTTGCAATGGAGGAGATCGTGCCGGGTTGGTCGATCGCGTGGAATCGCAGATAGTATCGTCGTTCGATTTTTTCCGCAGGGAGGATGCGGAGCGGTTCGCTTTGTCCCCATAAATCGAGTAACGGAAATGTCTGTTGAGCCCGCCCGACGGCCAGATCGATCAGATCGGAAACAACTGCAGAGGCTGTCGGCATCTGTCCGGCCCCCATTCCGGAAAACCAGGTTTTCCCTACGGCGTCACCTTCAATTTCAATCATGTTGTAGGCGTCGTAAATGGCGGCCATAGGCAGGTTATCGTGGATTAATGTCGGTTGCGTGTGCAATTCCAGAAAATCGCCATTTCTTTTTGCAACAGCAAGCAACTTGACACGGTATCCGAGTTCGTCGGCGTATTTCAGATCGGCCAGCTTCAGTTTGTCGATTCCCTGACGCGGGAAGTCATTGAGGGAAGCCTTGGTGCCGAATGCGAGTTGAGCCAGGATCGTCAATTTCTGGGCTGCATCGGTTCCATCGACATCCATAGTCGGGTCTGCTTCCGCATAGCCCTTTTCCTGTGCGCGGGCAACGGCATCTTCGTAACTGGATTGGTGATCGAGCATTTCGGTCAAAATGAAGTTGCTCGTTCCGTTCACGATCGCTTCAATGGACTGAATCTGATTAGCCGCCAGTGATTGGGAAAGTCCTTCGATGACAGGGACTCCCCCGGCAACGGCCGCTTCGAAGCAGATTGTCTTCCCCTTTTCTCTGGCCAGTTGGAAAAGTTCGTCACCCTGTTCGCACAACAGAGCCTTGTTGGCAGTGACGACATGCTTGCCGGCGTTGAGAGCCTGCCGAACGACATCACCGGCGGTGGTCGTGCCCCCAATCAATTCGCAAACAACATCGATTTCCGGAGACTCCATCAATTCGAACGAAGTGGCCAGAACGCCATCGGGTAAGGTGACACCTCGTGGCTTGGTCGGATCGCGCACAATGGCGAAGACAACATCGATTTCCCTGCCGCTGCGCCGGGCGATATGCTGAGAGTTTTCAAGCAAAATTTTTGCCACGCCGGAGCCGACTGTCCCCAAACCAACGATCGCCACGCGTAACGGTTGTAAATCTGCCATTCCGGAAACACCTAAACGTATGTCTGTTACGATTTGTCTGGCCGGTGCAATTCAAAACCGATATTCGCAACCGACCGGGCCGTCAATTGGAAAAACAGAGATACTAACGAAACAGGGATAGGCTTAACAGGTTCTGGGCTGAGGAATTCGGTTTGGCTTTGATAATTGGGTCTGTTGCGTAAAATCAACGAATCATCTCAATCATGCAGAGCATCGGCAAAAGTGAGCCGAAGCCGTTACAGTTTATTGATTTTGCCCAGCTTTCGCCATATCCTCACTGTATGAAAATTGACTACAGGCCGTCAGTTGCCTCCGTTTCTTCAATTATTCAAGTGATTCAAGCATTTCAGGCAGGAATGTTTGTCGTCCCGTTCCCGGAAATCGCCAATGCAGGAGTTTAATATGAATCGACCAAGGAAATCCGTCATGCTTTTGATCACTTCAAAAGCAGTTGCCCTGTGTGCTTTGTTCGGCGGGCTGTTTATACCGGTGCACCAGGCGGAAGCGAAAACATATCCGGCCTGGGCGGATGTGACCAAAGGCCTGACCGTCATGCCTGGTTTGATGCCCCTGTATTATAGTGAAAAAGAGCAGAAGCTTTACATGGAGATCAGTAAAGCGAATTACAACAAGGAATTCATCCTGCCGATTTCGATTGCTCATGGGGCGGGAATGATGTTTCTGGGGGGCGACACGCTGAACTTCGGCGATCAGTGGATCATCAGTTTCAGAAGATCGTCTGACCGGATTCTCGTTGTTCGGCGGAACATCAAATTCAGGGCAGCCGCAGGAACACCGCAGGCCGAGGCAGTAAAGACATCCTACACTGACAGCATCATCAAAGCGCTGCCGATTCGCCGCGAAAAAAGCGGCCGAGCATCGGCGCTGGTCAACCTGGCTGATCTGTTCATGGATGATCTGGCTGGTATTGGCGTGCGTCCCGATCCGCGACGGAGTACCTGGTTCAAGGTGAAAGCATTTCCGAAGAATATCGAGATTGAAGTGGCGGCTGTTTTCAGTGCTTCATTCAGACGTTCCGCCCTGCATGGCAGTGACAATCCGGTTCCCGATCCGCGTGGCACCCAGATTGTTTTGCATTACGGACTGTCGAAACTGGAAGCATCTTCCTACAAGCCGCGTTTGGCGGATGATCGCATCGGATATTTCCTCAGTACAACGAATGATTTTTCGAAG
>JALWSL010000020.1 GCA_027080405.1 Planctomycetaceae bacterium | reverse complement strand
CCGTATCAAAGCGATATCAAACAGGTGCGCCGATTCCACGCAAAAAGCGGCTGAAGGGAATCGAACCCTCATCTGAAGCTTGGGAAGCTTCCGTGTTGCCACTACACCACAGCCGCACGACCTTTTCCAGATAATAACCGATTGGCAAGACAGGAAAAAGCGAAAAACAGGTTTCACCGGAATTCACCGAAATTCGGGAAAGCTGCCTTACCGGAATTCTCCCTGTTTTGGGGCCATTTGCCTTCCAGCTTGGCTGGTTCATTGCAGTCGCTACGATTAGAATCGAGACCGATATCTGTTTCATGCGGCATGCGAAGAAGCATCAATCATGGACTTGCCGGTTCGGTACTGACAGCACGAAGGGAATAATCATGTTCTGGGAAACCGCGAAGCCTGTTTCGTTAATCTGTCTGTTTGCGATACTGTTTTGTTTCGGCCTGGGTGGGGGCTTGGCAGTGGCCGATGAAAAACCGGTTGATCCCGTCTCTTCTGAATCCGCCACTTCTGCTGAGGAAAAACCTGCCGGGAAGCCAGAAGCGGCGAAACCGGGAGAGAAAGTGGAAGAGGCCCTGGAAACCGTCAAAGAGCGTTCGCAGGAAGCAGTTGAAGCCGTGAAGATAAAGCAGGAAGAGATCGCAAAGAAGATAGACGAAAGTGACGACGCAAAAAAATACTCCGCTGGTATCCTGGAACCGATCTATTCAATGGCGGAGTATATGTCGTTTTCTTCCTTTTACTGGATCGCGTTTGCGGTGATGGTCTCGGGCGTGGTCAGTTTTGCCTTGCAACTGGTTATTGGCAAACTCGCTGTTCTTGTTCGAGGGGGATTTTCCTTCTCGCAAATTCTGACTGACATGCAGGGGTTGGTCATTTCTCTGGTTGGTCTGTTCTACACAACCCAGGCTGCAACCGAAAATTCCAATTTCACAACCAGCCCGGCTGCGGTTCTTTCTGCAGCGGCTATCGGCCTTGTTGCAGGTTTCTTCTTCTACTTGCGAGGCCAGGCAACGGAAATCGAGGCTCTTGAAGGACGACGTGAGGAGGCCCGCATCGCCAGAGCGGCAAAAAACAGAGGGTCTCAATAGTACCAGGCTTTGATGTCAAACCCTCAAATTGATGTTGAACATCATTCAGCGTTTTTCATTTGCCAAATGCCACGAAATTTGTCGCATGAAATGCTGCTTGCAGTAATTGCCCCGAGCGACCACAGGTGAAGTTCAAAGAAAGATTCAAAACATGCCTCGTTTATCCATGCTCCGTTTATCAAACATGCTCCGTTCAGTAATGCCGCTTTCAGTAATATCTGCGATCGTGATTGTCCTTTTGCTGTCCTCTTTGCCGGTCGGAGCTGCCTCAAAACCGAATGTCATTCTCATACTGGCAGACGACCTCGGCTACGGCGATCTTTCCAGTTACGGAGCGACCGATTTGAAATCGCCCCATATTGATCAGCTTGTTGAAAGCGGGATGCGTTTCAGCAATTTTTATGCGAATTGTCCGGTCTGTTCTCCCACTCGGGCGGCGTTGCTTTCCGGAAAGTATCAGGATCGAGTGGGAGTGCCCGGAGTGATCAGAACACATTCAGATAACAACTGGGGATATCTTTCGGCTGAAACGACTCTTCTACCGGTGCTGTTGAAGTCGGCTGGTTATCACAGCGCAATCATAGGGAAGTGGCACTTGGGGCTCGAAGAGGAAAACAGACCGAATCGGCGGGGCTTCGACCATTTCCACGGTTTTCTCGGCGATATGATGGATGATTACTACAACCACCTCAGGCACGGCAACAACTACATGCGTCTCAACAATGAGACGATCGATCCGACCGGCCACGCGACCGATCTGTTCACACAGTGGAGTTGTGATTATCTGAGGGAAAGAGCGAAAACGCCGGAGAAACCGTTCTTTCTCTATCTCGCCTACAATGCTCCGCATACACCAATCCAGCCACCCGCCGACTGGCTGAAAAAAGTGCTCGAGAGAGAGAAGGGAATCACTGAAAAAAGAGCCAAACTGGTCGCCTTGATTGAGCACCTCGACGATGGAATCGGCCGGGTGATGCGAACCTTGAAAGAAACGGGCATGGCAGACAACACGATGGTTATTTTCTCTTCGGACAACGGCGGGCAGTTGAGTGCGGGGGCGAATAACGGTCCGTTGCGGGACGGTAAACAGAGCATGTATGAGGGGGGATTGAAAGTCCCGACGGCTCTCGTCTGGCCGGGAAAAATCAAACCGGGTTCACAAACCGACTTCAGGGCAATGAGTATGGATCTGTTTCCAACAATCCTCGAATTGGCGGGAGTCTCGCCGAACGAAGATCTCGATGGAAAAAGCATTCTTCCCACTCTGTTGGGGAAACAGCAGGCAAAACTTCGTCATCATC
>JALWSL010000019.1 GCA_027080405.1 Planctomycetaceae bacterium | reverse complement strand
CTGAAAGGGAACACCGAATTCTTCTTCCAGAATTGACAGATTTCCCTGACACCAACCGGGGAGAATAACCCTCGAAACCCCGTCAGGGACACATAACTTGCGCGCAACCCAATCAACGTGCATCAGGGCGGCCACGCTAATTCCAAGAACGGCAACTTCGGCCTTTATTTTTTCTTTTTCTGCAAGTGGTTCAACGACTGCACGCAACGCAGGCTCTGCTAACCGTACGGTTACAAAAAGGACATGCTCAGCTTTGTCGTTCATGGAGACACGTTTTGAGGGGAGGAGAGTTCTCTGCGACGCTGCGATAATGCGACAGCGATATTCAACATTTTGACAGCGACAATCTGTAGCCGCAACTGAAGCTGCAATCAGACAAGAAAGCCCCGGCCTTCCCAAGAAAGCCGGGGCCTGTAAGCAATGGATACTAGCAAGTATCCTGCTGATAATAAACTCGTACCGGATCGTGAAACAGTCACCTGCGAACAGATGACTGTTCATGAGGTGATCCTGACGAGACGGTGGCATTCGGACAAACAGCCCGCCGACCATCCGCCCGTGTTAAGCGGTGCCACCTCCTTGGCTACAACAATAATCACTTGTCACAGAACCACCTCCTTTCTATCGAATCGAACATGCTGCTTCGACCAGCGAGCCTCACTGATCCCTCCACAGCGAAACGACCACGTGCCGCGTAGCACACAAGCAGTTCCCTATTTTTAGTGCTTCCCCCATTTCTGACAAGACTTTTTTTCAGTTTTTATATTTTTTGCCCCATTATTCTCCAGCATCAAACAGTTTCTTCCCATCGATTGACAGCGATCGATTGACTGCGATCGACTGCCGGTTGCCATCCGGTCGAATATCACTGCTGTCTCCAAGTGGTTCCAGGTGGTTCCGGGGCTGCACGGTCAATTTGATTCTACCAGCCTGATGCCCCTGTTTTGTGTTCTCCTTCATGCTGTTCCCCTGCATGATGTTCTCCTGTTTCGATACCAGCTCCATCGGAGCGGGGGATCACTTGACCGATTCCATTTTTGCCTGCAAACTGGAGACCGTTTGTTCTGTCCTGTTCTTTGCTGTTTCTTGTAGTTCTTGTAGACCGTGGGAGAAGCCGGCTCATGCGCGCATTGTTATCGATATTGGTGTCGGGAATTGTTCTGGTTGGTTTGAATTTCGATCACCGGAGTTATTCCGCGGAACCATCTCTGGAAAGACACGTCATCATCCTGAGTATCGATGGCCTGGCCGCTTCGTATTTGAACGATCCCCGCGCCAAGTTGCCCAACTTGCGAAAGTTGATGAAAACAGGCGCCTATGCCGAGGGGATGGAAACGGTTTTTCCTTCCGTCACGTGGCCTGCCCATGTTTCGATTGTCACCGGGGCTTCACCCGCTCGACACGGCGTAATCAGTAACAGCGTTCTTGACCGCAAAACACTGGAGCGAATTGTTTACATTGGCGATCCTGTATTCACGAAAGATCAGGCTGTTCGAGTCCCGACCCTGTACGATATTGCCCATCAACACGGCATGATAACCGCCGCCATCATCTGGCCAGCCTGCAACGGTGCGCGAACACTCGATTTTATCATCCCCGATTCCAACAGGCAGGAAATTCACAACAAGTACACAACTCCCGGTTTGTCGGACGAGTTGTACAAAAACAATATTTCCATTCGCAAATTGGGAGCGTGGGGCTGGGATCACAAGGTTTCCGCCATGCGGGATTCTACCTACACAGACGTCGCGAAGTATCTGTTCCAAAAGTATGAACCGCACCTGATGATGATGCACTTCATCACACCGGACGGTTTTGAGCATGATTACGGCCCCCATTGCGAGGAAGCCTATTGGGCGTGCGAAAATGCCGATGACCGCGTTGGCGAACTCTGGGATGCAATCCAGGCTTCCCCGTTGAAGGAGAAAACGACACTGATTATTGTCTCCGATCACGGCTTCGCCCCGGTTTTGCAATCCATCAATCTGAATGTGCACCTGCGCAATCTTGGTTTGTTTACTCTCGATTCGGGAAAAAAGCCCAAAACTCGAAAAGCGTGGAGCAGCGCCAATGGCGGCTCAGCCGGGATTTACATCCTGGATGAAGAAAATAAAGAAGCGATTCGCGAAAAGCTGATTAAATCGATAGCCAAACTGGAAGGTGTGGAGCGTGTTCTCGACGTGGCCGATTTCATGAAATACGGTCTGCCCGATCCCAAAGAAAATCCCCAACAGGCCGATTTGATGATCGCGGCGAAGCCAGGCTATTCCTTTTCCAACAACTATACTTCGGAACTTGTTGTAACACCTGTTTCCAAAATCCGACGGGGCACCCACGGCCATCTGCCCAAAGCCCGCTACATGCATGCCACGCTGATCATGGCGGGGAC
>JALWSL010000018.1 GCA_027080405.1 Planctomycetaceae bacterium | reverse complement strand
GCGAACATCCATTGATGATCTGCGTCAAAGATTTCAACGGGAAAATGTTGGGATGCAAAACGGCAAAATTGATCGTGACGGCCGCAAACGCGGGGGAAGGAAAAAATATCCGACTGTTGATTGTCGGAGACAGCCTGACGCATGCAACACATTATCCGAATGAAATTGCCCGATTGCTTTCGCTGCCTGGCAACCCCACATGGGAAATGCTGGGAACACACAAATTGGCATGGGCGGGCAAAGGGGTCGTGCATGAAGGTTATGGCGGTTGGACCTGGAAGCGATTCAATACCTATTACGCAGAAGATGAATCGGGCAAACGCAGAAAAGGAACCAGCCCGTTTGTCTATCCCGCGGAAAATGGCAAGGCGGAATTGAATCTGACCCGATACTTCAACGAACACTGCGGCGGACATCGCCCCGATTTCATTACCGTGATGTTGGGCATCAACGACTGCTTCCGCGCACCGTATGATGACCCAGCCGCGATCAACGCCCAGATTGACGGGATGCTCAAAGAGGCCGACATTCTCATCGCTGCTTTTCGAAAGGCTGCCCCGAACGCGGAAATAGGCATCTGTCTGACAACGCCGGCCAATTCCCGCAACGCTGCTTTTGACAACAACTACAAAGGGAAATACACCCGCGATGGCTGGAAAAAAATCCAACATCAACTCGTGCAAAAGCAACTTGAGCACTTTGAAAACAGTAACGATGCAAAAGTGAGCATCATTCCGACAGAACTTTATCTCGACACAACAACTGGCTTTCCCGCCAATAACGCTGTCCACCCCAACAAACAGGGCTACCGTCAAATCGGCTCCACCATTTACGCCTGGATAAAAGCGAAACTGGCATCACAGTCTCAATGACTTGCAGCGTACGCCGTGCCCGCAGGATTGCCTATCGACGATCAGTTACCGAGCCATTACGTACAAAAAAGCCGTGCCCCCTGGTGAGGTACACGGCTTGAATTTCTGCTCTTTTCCCGTTGCGATATTTCTTACCAGGGTAAGTTGGTATCGCGGTTGTAGCCGGCGAAGCCTGGGTGATACCAGGGGCGTCGGTAACTGTAGAATGGGAACCGGAAGTGACCATATTCGCCGCTGCGGTAGAAACCGGGGCCAAAGTGGTACTGATACGGATCGCCGCCCGCTCCACCGCTCATCGCCGCGCCATCTGCGTAACCACCGTTGTTGTAGCCGTTCGCACTGTAACCGTTCACGTTGTAGCCGTTGCCGTAGCCAGCACCGTAACCAGGAGTTGAATATCCGTTGACGAAACTATTTCCGTAAACCGCCCCTGAAGAATAACCATCGAGCTGAGGATTACCGCCGGTGTACCCGGACGCGACTGTTCCGCCCAATGGTCCGCGTGGTGGTGCTCCCGGAACTGAATAGAAATAGGGAGACCCGCTGCGTGGTTCGTAGCCGCCGGGCAGCCAATAACCGCGATGCACTCTCAACTGGTCTGCACCAACTTCAACAGGAACACCGAATTCGTGAGCCTGCGGGTACAGGTAGGGTTCCGGTTTTTCCTCTCTGTTTTTGTCATGACGATCCGTTTTCTTTTCGTCACTGGGAGTCGCTTTCGACTTGGGAGCTTTCTCGGCCTTAGGCTCATTCAAGGGGGTCAATTCAAGAATCGCACCATTTTGCGCAGAACAGACTCCCCCCATCATAAGAAACAGGGCAATGGTCAAACCACGGTGAATCATTGTTGTACCTCGATATCAAATGTTGATGTTCTCGGGAGCGTCCGTCGCCGCCAGTTACCCCCGATTGCTTTGCTCACACAACTGCACAAAGGCAGGTAAAAAAAGTGTACCACCGATTCGGAAACAGGCAGCGAAATTATCCCGCTTTCCCTCAAGTTGTGGTTGAAACTCTTCCTGAATTACAGGTATTAAGGGCGGCTATTGTCAATTTGGGCAAGGGCGATAAAAAATGAGGGAAATAGGGCCGGGCGGTTGGAAATAGACAGGTAATGTCGTCCTTATTGACTGAACCTGTCGAATTCGTCTTGAGGATTCGTTGAGAAAATCCGATCTGATAACAAGGGGAATCGAGGGTTTGTCGCGCGCTGTGGGAACGTGTTGACAGATTTTACGATTAACGATGATACATCGCACCAAAACGATGGCTGCTCATTTTGGGCTGGCCTGTTACAAACTTCGGGGAAGTTAATCATGTCGGGACGAATGATACCGTTGGCTGCCGCATCACTGTTATTGGTTACCAGTGGCGCGTTTGCGCAGGATTTGAGCCAGTATGACCCCGCAGGCTACTCGGGCGGATATGCTGAAGGCGTTTCCGGGCCACTCGGTTCAGATCAACTCTACCCGTACGATGCTCAGGAAACGTGGCAACACGGTTATATTCAGTACATGCCTTTTTACGGTGCGTACAAACATTTCCGTCCATACAATTACAAGAATGTTCTTTCGCAATCGCAAACGGCCGCCGGTTGGGGGATGTCCGCTAAAATGCCTTACTCTCAACAATACTGGCACCGCTACCACGAGCGCTCCCGTATGGGAAATAACGCTCCGACGCAGGCGTACCGATCGCTTCCCGTATTCAGGCAGCCGAATCAGCAGGGGCAGGTTCCACCGCAAGGTCACATACCGCCACAGCAATTCGTTCCCCGTGGACAGCGGCCGCAACAACCGCCGCAAATCCAGTCACCACCGGTTCCACAACGAGGCGGAGCGCTGCAGTTCACTCCCGCTCCTGCCCCACAAAACGGGCAGCCACACACCGGAGTTTCTTACCAGTATCCGGCCCAACAGCCTTCCTCGCTTCAGACTTCAAACAGATCATTTACTGTTCCGCAGATGAACGCTCCGATCAATCAGAATTACTCACAACAACCGCTGCTGATCGCCCCATAATTTGCGTTCGCCGAACACTTTTCTGGGAGAACCGGGCTTCGACCCGGTTTTTTCATGCGCTCCTCCAACATGCTGTTGCGTCCACTCAGTTGTGGTCACGCCGTTACGGTTTTTGAGAAACCAATGCCGTCTTTTTCAATGTTACCAAATACGCGATGACATCGGCCAATTCCTGCTCGCTGAGTGTTTTCTCCAGGCCGTTCGGCATGATCGAAACCGTATTCGGCACAATTTCTTCGATCTCATCCTGTGCTATCCGCTCAATTTTCCCGCCTTGCAATTGCAGTTCGAGAACCTCGTCATCCTCTCTTGCAATCAATCCGGTCAGCACACGTCCATCGGCCAGCACCACATTGAAAGAGCCATAATCTCTGACAATTGTTGCAGAAGGGAAGATGATCGATTCCAACAGATCGCGGGCAGCCCGGTTCGCGCCGATGTTGGAAAGATCGGGGCCGACCGCGGTTCCCTTGCCGTTGATTTGATGACAGGCCGAACATTTCGCCTTTTCCGAAAAGAACAACTCTTTCCCTTTTTCGTGATTTCCCTTTTTAAGCAGCGGAATCAGTTTGTCGAGTTTGGCGAGCTTTTGTGCTTCGTTTTCTCTCATTTTATCAAGTAACGCATTGCCCCGCTCACGCAATTCCGCCGGGTAGCGTTTGACCATATCGGAAATCACCGGGATCGGCAGGCTGACAACAAACTGCGACTGCTCAGCCGCATCGAGAAATTGTTTTGTCACCTCCACATCACGCGACCGCTCAAAAGGACCGAGCAAATCCTTCAGAACGGTTGGCCCTGCTTCTGAAATCATCGGTGCCAATTGAAGCAGCTGTTTTTTTGTCAGCGACGATTTTCCAATCAATTGAGCCGCGATGCTGATCTCGCTCGAGTTATGCGAATTTTCGAGAACATCCATCAATAGCGAAAAAGCATCGTCACTCAGACGGGTCGATTTTCCTCCCAAAGCCGAGATCGCCTTCACTCTCAACAACGGCGACTGTTTCTCGTCTTTTCCAATTGCTCGAAGCTGTTCATTGAAGCGATCCGTTTTAATCGCCGCCAGCGCAGGGAGTACATTTTCAATTCTTTTGCCGTCACCCGATTTCAACTCCTGTTCCAACGGCGCAACCCAGCTTTCATCCAACGGCAATCCGTTCCCCCTGGCTATCGCATCGAGAATGATTTTTCGTTCCTCGGGAGATCGTGAACTGCGTTGCAATGCCTGACCAATCACACCGGCGACCTGTTTATTGGAAGCAAATAATGCGATCAGATTTTGGGCGTTTTCTTTCCGCGCGATCAGTTCATTGTTTTTCGACCAATCTGCCAGCAGCGCTGCTACCTGTTTGATCCAATCACTTTCCTGACGATGTTCCTTGAACAGGCGAACGATTGGTTCTCCCATTTTCATTTCCCTGTTTTTCAGCAGCGAAGCGACCCGTTTGGCGGTGAGGCGGTCTTTATCGAGCTGCCCGATTGCGATCAGAGCAGCTTTCTGGACGTTGGCAGAATTGACCTGCAAACCGAGTTCCACCGTTTCAGGAGCATTGATTTCGAGCAAAGCATAAATGAGGGCGTGTTCTTCATCACGATCGATCTTTCTCGCCAATGCCTGCAAAATTGCGGGAACTGTTTCCGGATTTTTCAACTGCCCCAAAGCAACTGCACAAACACGCCGGACGGAAGGTTCATCTTTTTTCAATATCGCCAAAAGATCGCTTTGTGCTGCCTGGTCCGGATTGTGAATCATGCCATAACAGGCGGCTTGCCGAACGGTTGCTGAAGAATCCCGTAACGCCTTGCGCAAAGCCGTTTGAGCCTGTTCCAACGGTGCTTTGTAAGTAAGACGCGTTTTCCCCTGGGCAACAGGAGCTTTTTCCAACGCGATCAGTTTTCCGATGATGCGTGTCAACCCCCAAACTGAATTGAGCCGCTGTTGTTCGGATCCACTTTGCAGACCTGCTTCCAAAGTGGGAGTCATTTTCGAACCGCGACGCTCACATTGCGAAAGAGCTTCCTGACGCACCAGATGCCGGGGATCATCGAGGAACCCGAGCAACGATCTGTTGGAAAGGCTTGCCCATTCAATTTCAGAACCGGTTGGATCGTGGGGGGCTGGCAAATCTTTTTTGGTGACTCGATAAATCGCGCCAAAGATATTCGGCTTGGCGAACTGAGAGGTTGGACACCCCCGATAAAACCAGCCGCCGGTATCAATCACCAGTAAACTGCCATCTGCGTCTTCCAGAACATCTGTCGGATGAAATTCACGACTGCTGCTGGAAAGAAATTCCCGCTGAACCGCCTTGTAAGTCGAGCCGATCGGTTCGATTTCCAAACGAACAATTTTGCCGGAATTGAAAAAGACGGTGAAGTAGTCATCTTTCCAATCCTTGTTCATAATCCCGGAACGGTAACGCATCGTTCCCGAAACGGCAACATGCCCGAAGCTGTGCATGCCATCCAGAAACCCGCCCGTTACTTTCAGTTCCGAAAGAACCTGTTCGCGATGCGGGTAAATGCCGCCGAACTGCCAATGCACCATCATATCGATACGCGGCCTGGTATGCATAATGTTGACGGTGCCCAGCATGTCCCCATTATCCATGAAATCGATTTCGACCGGGTTATCCATCCCGCCACCACAAAATATTCGTACGTCAGAACCGTCCGGTTTGCAGGAGAAAATGTACGAGCCCTTCCGGTCGCTGATCACGTTTCCTTTTTCATCCTTGAACTGATGCCCGTGATAACCATCGCACCAGTAAATGCGTCCGTCCGGCCCGAGGAAACATCCGTGGATACTGGCTGCATTGCCGGTGTACCCGAAATGCTTGACGAGAATCTGACGATCTTCCGCAACGCCGTCGCCATCGTGATCGGTCAACTTCCAGATATAAGGCGGCGACGCAACATACAACGCCCCCTGGTACCAGGCGGCTCCCATCGGAAATGTCATTTTATCAGCGAACAATGTCGAACGGTCATACTTGCCATCGCCGTCGGTATCTTCGAGCAGGCGAATCCCGTTGGGCAGTTGCTCTTCAAGTTCTTTGGCTGATAAATTCACTCCCGCATTTTCGCAAACAAACAGGCGTCCGCGATCATCCAAACAGCCCATTGTCGGGTTGATGATCATTTCCGGCCCGGCTGCCAGTTTTACTTCGTAGCCATCGGGAACTTTTATGGGAGCTGGTTCGAAGTCCTTTGGCGGTGTCGGGGAGCCCGCTTTATCCTCTGCAAAAACCGGTGATACGAAAATGCCCGTCAAAAGCAAAACGACAGAGCCATGTTTCAGCACGTTCATCTTACTACCATCTCCTCGCTGCAAACCTGTATTCGTTAATGCTTACCCCACCAATTAAACGATATCCGATTATTTTCATAAACAACAGTCAATTGCATTGGTTTGAAGGAAATTTTCGATGCAGGAGTCACATTCTGTCCAGGTTTTCCATCCGAGATTGAACTGTTACGCTCAAGAAGCTTAGAATAGGTACATTCAACTTTCTGGCCCATCATTTTCACTCAACTACTCCCATGGATCTCTCAAACATGAAAAACAAGTCTCGATGGTTTCTGCTGATTGCTCTGTTCGTCTCCTTTCAATCGGTTTGCCTTGTCCGGGCAGCTGATCCCATTTTCGACCTGCAAACCAAAGCGGTCAACGATGGAAAAGCGGAGTTCGGCCATTGGGGGTGGGAGGCCGATAAATACACCCTGTGGGGGAGCCACTCAAGCCGCCTTATTCCCGTTTACGCATTCGGTACAAAAGGGGCGGGATCGGGAATCGATCTGGATGATTACACCGGCAGTAACAGCCCCTACCGCTCACCTGCGGCAATTCGGCAGCTTTACGGTCGCGTTCCGGAAGGTACGCTCAACCCCAAAGCAGACTATTTCGATCAGACAAACATTCACGATATCCAACTTGCCGCGTTGCGCTCGGGGAAAAAACATATCTTTCTTGTTGTGTTCGATGGAATGGATTGGCAAACAACGCAGGCGGCTGCCATCTGGAAATCGAAAAGAAACTGTTACGGATCCGGTCGTGGTTCCGGGTTGCATTTTCAGGATTACCAGGCGAACGGCACGACCCAGTACGCCGCGATGGTGACCGCTCCGTATGCGAATACGTTTTCACAGAATGTCAATACGCAAATTGTGACCCTGCCGGATTCCCTGCATCTGGGTGGCTACGCCTGGAAATTGGCTGGTCAATTTCCCTGGAGTGTTCCTACGGATGCCGTTTACATCGTGGGAAAATCAAAACAGCCCCACATGGATAATCCGTATCCCGACTCCGCGGCGACTGCCACCAGCATGACAAGCGGCTATAAATCCTATAACGGAACGATCAATGTCGATCCCGATAGCGGACAGTTGACGACAATCGCACATCTGGCCCAAAAAAGAGGCTGGAAGGTCGGAGCCGTAACGAGCGTGCCGATCAGCCACGCGACTCCGGCTGCTTCTTACGCTCATAATATTTCCCGCAATGATTATCAGGATTTATCTCGCGATTTACTCGGCTTGCCTTCCATTTCGCACCCGAAAGATCCGCTGCCCGGTTTGGATGTTTTAATCGGCACCGGCTTCGGGGCAGAGCGAAACAAGGATAACGGCCAGGGGGACAACTTCGTTCCCGGGAACGCCTATCTCACCCAGAAAGATTTGCAGTTGGCCGACAGCCGTTTTGGCGGCAAGTATGCGGTAGCGATTCGAACCGAAGGGCAATCGGGAGCGGAACTGTTGAAACTGAAAGCGGATGAGGCGATTGAAAATTCGCGAAGACTGTTCGGTTTCTTCGGTACACAGTTCAAACATCTTCCCTTCCAGACGGCAGATGGAAATTATAATCCGCCGATCGGTCGCAGCAAAAAAGCGGAAAAATATACCGAAGCCGATCTGCTCGAAAACCCGACGCTCAAGGATTTTACCGAACAGGCAATTCGTGTGCTCAGCCATAACGATTCCCCCTTCTGGCTAATGGTGGAAGCAGGCGATGTTGATTGGGCGAACCATGATGACAACATCGACAATTCCATCGGGGCCGTTCTCAGTGGCGATGACGCCGTCCGTTCCATTACCGATTGGGTCGAAAAAGAAAGCAGCTGGGAAGAATCCCTGCTGATTGTCACGGCAGATCACGGACATTACCTTGTTTTGGAAAATCCGGAACTGCTGATTTCGAAACCAGCTTCAAAATAGGCTTTTCCTGCTGTTCAAAACGGAAACCTGCGGAATAGGGAACCGGGAATGAGATTTGTTTTCATGGGGTCATTTGCAGTTCTCTTTTTTGTCGGCTGTGTGAAACAGGAGGAAACAGCTCCGAAGAACCGACAAACACGCCAATCCACCACAAAAAAGGAACCACAGCAGGCCCCCATCACCCTCTCGGAACCAATCACTCTTGCGGGAGTAGTCATTCACAAAGACTGGACAAAAACAAGGGAGTCATGGAACGCAGGCGGTAGTGATTACTACGTGCTGAAAGTTGAGGACGGGAACCTGAGGCCCGATCAACAAACAGCGGAGGAGGGTGTCATTCTTCGCCCCTCAAAATCGATTCCTTTCGAAAGCCTTGCGCAGTATGTCGGCAAATCTGTTTCTTGCCGAGGCGAATTCATCCGCGGACAGCCTTATATCCCGCCGAAAGACAGTCTGGAGCAAATCCCCTCTCCTGCACATAACCCGATCACCGGGAAATTGGACTACCCCAACAGGGGAAGTGGGTTCAAAGTCCTGGCAATCGAACCGTTAAAGTAAAGAAGAAAAAGAGACCAGGGACAATCCTGCTCGCCTGCGGCCTGAATAGTACCCCAATTGAATCCATCCATCACTCGACAGAATGAACAGTAAGCAAGACGGCACCTTCTGTTTTTTGTCAAATGACTTTCTTATGAGGGATTAACTGAATTGATCACAAAAACCGCTTTACTGTTTCATGCGTTCGTATCAAGTGTTATCGCTTTAAGCACTCATTGCGTGTTTGCAGGTGAGCCCATACTGATCGCACATCGTGGCATGTTACGACATGCCCCCGAAAACACATTACCGGCTTTTGCGGTCTGTCTGGAACTGGGCATTGGTTTTGAACTTGATGTTCGCACGACAAAAGATGGCCATCTGGTTGTCATTCATGACGACTCGGTTGAGCGAACAACGGATGGCCCCGGTTGTTCGATTCGCGAATTGACCTTGAAGCAGGTAAAACAGCTCGATGCGGGACGTTGGTTTGATCCGGTTTTTACCGGCGTGCGCATCCCGACGCTGGAAGAAACGTTTGAATTAATCAAACAACGCAAGCGCGGGCCGACGCTTATTGCCTTGAATATCAAACAGGTAAACCAGGCCGGAGAAGCAAAACTTGTTTCACTTGTTGAGAAATACAATCTCATTGAAGAAACATTCGCCTTTGACCAGAACGCGGAACTCAGCAAGCGTCTGAAGGAATTGAACCCGAACTTTCGAATCGGGCAGAATGTCAGCCGCAAAAACCTGGAAGAGAGAATTCAGGAAAACTTTCTGGATTCTTTTCTCCTCACTTTCGTTCCCACCTCCGAAGAGGTCAAGTTGCTCCACCGACATGGCAAGCAGGTCATTTATAATTTCGCAGGGCCAGGCGAATTCCGCAGGAACCCGAAAGTCTGGTCTCAGGTTCGAGAAGCCAAAATCGATGGCATGCTGACAGATTATCCACTGG
>JALWSL010000017.1:8285-9605 GCA_027080405.1 Planctomycetaceae bacterium | reverse complement strand
ATTCTGAACTATCTGCGCAAGTGGTATCTGTTCGGCTGGGCGTTTCGTGATTTGATGAGAGACCGCCCAACCATCTGCCTGCCTGACGATCACGATGTGTACCAGGGGAATATTTGGGGCAATGGGGGGAATCCGGTGGCCACTGTTGCCGATCACGATAAGGGCGGGTATGTGATGCACCCCGATTTCGTGAATGTTGTACATCGAACCCAATGCTCGCATCATCCCGATTTTTATGATCCAAGACCGATCAAACAGAATATTTCCGTTTTTTATGGAGACATGGTTTATGGACGCATCAGTTTCGCGATCATTGCAGATCGAATGTTCAAATCGGGCCCGGCTCAGGTGGCGACTTGGCCCGGTCGTCCCGACCATTTGAAAGACCCGAACTATGATGTGAAACAGCTCGACAAACCGGGATTGAAGCTGCTTGGAGACCGCCAACTGAAGTTCCTGAATGAGTGGGCAGCCGATTGGCGCTCGGCAGATATGAAGTCTGTTCTCTCGGCCACCATCTTCTGCAATCTGGCCAATTATCACGGCCCCAACAAGATGTTTCTCGTGGCTGATCTGGATTCAAACGGCTGGCCTCAGACGGGACGCGATAAAGCCGTACGGGCATTGCGAAAAGGATTCGCGTTTCATCTGGCGGGCGATCAGCATCTGGCCTCAATTGTGCATCAGGGGATTGATGCGCCGGGTGATTCGATCTATTCGTTCTGCGTTCCTTCAATCGCGGCGGGCTATCCTCGTTCCTGGTTGCCCGACATGGAAGGGAAACCGGTGAAAAATCGACCTGATCCGAATCTTCCCAACACCGGCGATTACATTGATGCCTTCGGGCATCCCATTACAGTTTATGCGATCGGAAACCCCGCCTTGAAAAACAGACCGGGGCGCATCAACACACTGCACGATAAAGCCTCCGGACACGGCATCGTCCGCTTTCATCGACAGACAGGTGAAATCAGTATGGAATGCTATCGATTGCAGGTTGATCCGGAAAATCTGAAGCCTTCGGATCAGTTCCCCGGATGGCCCAAGCGGATATCGTACCTCGATAATTATGCCCGTCAGGCCTGGGGGTATCTTCCTGAGATCAAAGTGAAAAATGAGGATAATCCGGTTGTTCAGGTTGTGAATGAGCAGAGTGGTGAAGTTGAATACACGGTTCGCATCCGTGGAAATCACTGGCAACCGAAAGTGTTTGAACCCGGGAAATACAAAATCCGGGTCGGTTCTCCCGAACGAAATTCCTGGGTTCATATCAACCATGCCAATGCTTCCCCCAGGAATGATAAAAGCATTGTCGTAAGA
>JALWSL010000017.1:4244-8275 GCA_027080405.1 Planctomycetaceae bacterium | reverse complement strand
GTCGTAAGACTCCCCCGTTGATTTCACTTCGTCAGATTCATTTCGCCAATTCATCAACCGTGAATGGAAACAGCCACGACCGGGAGGGGGGGATGATCAGCAGCCTTCTCCGTCTGTTTTCTGGTTGATGCGTGGATTATTGGCCGATACATGGAGATCATTCGAGCTGCGCCCAGATTTTCTTCATGTATTCGATGCTCTGTTTTGCCGTCTGCTCCGCTCCGGGAGTGTAGTCGAATACTTCAACCGAAACCCACCCTTTGTAGCCGGTCTCTTTCAATGCCTGAAAGATCGGAAGAAAATCGACATCCCCCATGCCGGGGCCTCTCAGGTTGATATCATTGGCGTGGAAATGGGCGACGACATCCTTGTACTGGCGGATTAGATCAGGAATCGGAGTCTCTTCGTCCGACATCGCCTTGACGTCCTGATGCAACCGGATATGCGGACTGTTGAAATGTCTGATGATTTCTGTCGCCTTTTCACAGGTGAGCATGAAATCGGTCTCCGTATGGGCAAGTGGCTCCAATGCGAGAATGACGTCGGTCTCTTCAAAAACAGACAAAGCCTGTTCAATGACGGCTGTCGCGTTTTGCATGGCCTGTTCGTGGGAGACGCCGGGGAGCAGATTTCTTTGCGGAGGTGAACCAAGCACCATCACCGTACCGCCCAGGTCGCTGCACAGGCGGGCAAGCTCACAGAAATAGTCGGCTGTTTTTTTCTGAACTTCCCGATCGTTGGTTGTCAGGTGGAAGCCCTCTGTTTTGGCAAGTAGCCAATGAAGCCCAACTACCTCCAGACCGGCTGCCTGTGCCACGTTTGCGATATGTTTTCTCTGCTCTGCTGTTATCTCCTCGGCTCGCGGCGCAATGGTGAATGGGGCGATTTCTATTCCGGTGTATCCCGTCTCGGCGGTGAATGCACACTGCTTTTCCCACTCCCACCCTTCGTACAGCTCCTGACAGATTGCGTATTTCATCTTCTTCTCCTGTTGTGAGTTCATGCGGACTCCGTGCTACTGACGGTTAAAGTTTACGAACGGTGCGAAAACTTTTGAAAATCTCATTTTGGTTACGGTGGTCAGAACAGATCAGCCGTGTCGGGCAGCATACTGATTTTCCCGGAACGATTCACCTCTGCGCATCACTCGGATACGAAAGCCGTTCGTTGACTCAAACCCGAGTGTTTTTTCAGCCATCAGAAAATGACGGTTAAAACGGTTGTTCCGATTACACAGCATGCGGGCAATGCATGATACGGGAAGCGAAAAATAGATAGGCATTCTGCGAAAGAAGATGTGCCTGTGTGGTCGAAGCAGACTATGGCACCTAGCCGGAAAGTGGGTGCAATGAGTCAAATGGGGTATGTGAAGGGATTGGGTAACAGTACCTCTGGTCAAAACATATCGTGGAGAAGTCGGCTTTTCGTTTGGATGAGCCGCTACAGCATGAGGGACAAGAGTTATGAAGTCAGCAGCCTGGATACCGGTCGCTGCCGTTGCACTGTTTTTAAGTGCATTGGGAGAGCAGACCGAAGCCGCTTATTGCGGAGCAGACAGCTACAATTGCTGTCCAACAGAAACATGTGGAGCCTGGGGACGATTTGGAATCGCCCGACGATGCCCCAAACCGAAAACGCGCATCGTCAAGGATATTGTCTGGGAGCAGAAGGAGTACTGCTGCCCGGTTACTGTTTACGATACCTGCTGCAAAACTGTGGCTGTGCCTTGTACACGAACGGTTTACAAAACCTGTTATCGTCGTGAAAAGTACACGGTTTGCCGACCTGTTTACAAAACCTGTTACAGAACGGTATGCCAGACAGTAAAGCAGCCTGTTTACAAAACGTGTTACCGTACGGTCACGTGCAAAGTACGCAAGCCTGTTTACCGCACCTGTTATCGGGATCATTGTTACACGGTTTGCCGTCCTGTGACACGCACCTGTTACAGGAATGTCTGTTACACCGTGTGCCGACCGGTTTACAAGACCTGCTATCGTACTGTCTGCTGCACGGCTTATCGAACACGTACACGCACCTGCTACCGCAATGTCTGCTACACGGTCTGCAAACCGGTCACAACAACCAGGTGGGTTGATGTCTGCTCCGGCGAGTGGAAAACAGTTCGCGAACGGATTCCCGGTTGTCGATCTGTCCGGGTAAACCGGGGTTGCGGAAGTTGGAAGTGGAATCCATGTTCCTGCAAGTGTGAGTACACTCCAGGGTGCTGCTGTGTCGAAAAAGTTCGATGCCCACCACAGGTCATCTGCCGCAAGGTGTGGTGCCCCAAAGTGGTCAAAAAGAAAGTTTGCTGCACCACTTACGTTACCTGTGTGAAAACCCGTCGTGTTCCGTACACGGTTTGTGAGCGCATTCCTTATACCGTCAAGCGTCGTGTACCCTACACGACCTGTCACTTCGTCAAAGAATGTCGCACCCGTCGCGTTCCTTACACAACGTGTCACATGGTTCGTCAGACCAGGCACTGCCGTGTTCCTTACACGACCTGCCACTATGTCACACGATGTATCACCAAGCGTGTACCTTACACAACCTGTTCATGGAGATGCAGAACCATCAAACGCCGCGTTCCTTACACGACCTGTCATATGGTCAGGGAATGTCGAACCCGACTGGTTCCTTACACGACCTGCCACACGGTTTGCGATACACGATATGTTACAAAAACAACGTGTGTTCCCCGAACAATCATGGTCAAGCGTACCAAGTGCGTTCCCCGGGTGGTTCGTCGCCGAGTTTGCTGCGATCCTTGTCAAACAGCCTGCTGTGATCAGGGTTGCACCGACGGTTGCACTGAAGGTTGTAACGACGGTTGCACCGAAGGTTGCACCAAGTAGCAGCAACGGATAGCCTTCAACGGCTTCCGGAAAATTGCCGAGGTGATCTGAAAGTGAGAGCGTTCAGATTGCCGATAAGACGAAACAGGACTGACTCTGGCAGGCTCGGTCAAGACGGTCGGGTCTGCCCCTGATAAAAGGTCTGTTTTCATCATCGGAAAACTGCGACCACGAAAATAAAATGTCTCTCTCGTCTCCTTGGGGAGCCGCGCTCGTTGCTCGGCTCCCTTTTTCTATTCTGCCCTGTCCGATCTGTCGGCTCTGTCCGGTTTGCCTATGTTTTGGCCATCTTCCGTTTGCGAGCCTGTTCGGTCAGCCCGATTTTTCTCAGCCGAATGGCATCTGGAGTGATTTCGACGTACTCGTCAACTTCGACGTACTCCAACGCCATTTCCAGTGACATTTCCCGAGGCGGCTTGAGCAGAATCGCATCGTCCGCTCCGGCGGATCGAATATTCGTCAATTTCTTTTCACGTGTCGGGTTGACGACCAGATCGTTTTCACGGGCGTTTTCGCCAACAATCATGCCTTCGTAAATTTCATCACCGGGCGATACAAACATTTCAGCCCGATCCTGCAACTTCCACAGCGCATACGCCGAGGCTTTTCCCGTTGTTTGAGAGATCAACACGCCATTACTGCGGTTGGGCAACGTTCCTTCTTCCGGTCGGAATCCCTCGAAACGATGGTTGACAACAACTTCACCCCGCGTGGCGTTCAACAGGCGGGTTCGCAAACCGATCAAACCACGAGCAGGGATCGAAAATTCCAGATGGGATTGTCCGTTCGGGCTCGAAGTCATATCCAGCATTTGGCCACGACGGGGCGTGATCAACTCCATCACACTGCCGACGTAATCGGTTGCGACATCGATCACCAGATGCTCAAACGGTTCATGCCATTTGCCATCGATGTTTTTGCGAATCACTTCCGGTTTGCCAACAGACAACTCGTATCCTTCGCGACGCATTTCTTCAATCAGAATCGAAAGATGCAGTAATCCACGACCGGAAACCCTGAAGCTTTCCTTGACATCTGCTTCTTCTACACGCAGGGCGACATTCGATTGCAGTTCCCGCATCAACCGTTCCCGCAGGTTCCGGCTTGTCACGTATTTCCCCGATTTACCGGCAAAGGGCGAGCTGTTGATCGTGAAGGTCATGGAAAGAGTGG
>JALWSL010000017.1:0-4234 GCA_027080405.1 Planctomycetaceae bacterium | reverse complement strand
AATTCACTTTGTCGTCTGGTCTGATTTTGCCGGATTCAATTCGACCGGTGGCGATTCGTCCGACATATTCCGACCACTGTAGCGAAGTGACAATCATGCGGAACGGTTGATCCAGCTCGACCGTCGGCCCCGGAACATGTTCGAGAATCATATCCAACAGCGGGCTGATATCGCCTGAATGGTCGTTTGGGTCGTGTGTCGCAAATCCACTACGCCCGCTGGCAAACAGATACGGGAAATCGAGTGTTTCGTCATCGGCACCCATTTCGACCAGCAAATCGAACATTTCGGAAAGAACCTCGTTCGGCCGGCAATCGGGGCGATCAATTTTGTTGATCACGACCAGCGGTTTGAGGCCCTGTTCCATCGCTTTGGAAAGAACAAACCGTGTTTGCGGTCGCGGCCCTTCAAATGCATCAACAAGAACGAGTGCCCCATCTGCCATGCTGAGAACGCGTTCCACTTCACCCCCGAAATCGGCATGGCCCGGCGTGTCGATAATGTTGATCTTCACGCCTTTGTAATCGAGCGCGATGTTCTTGGCCAAAATGGTGATGCCCCGTTCCCGCTCCAGATCGTTCGAATCGAGAATGCATTCCTGTTCCAGTTGGGAATCGCGAAACTGCCCCGATTGTTTCAACAGACTGTCCACAAGGGTTGTTTTGCCATGGTCAACATGGGCAATAATGGCGATATTTCGGATATCTGATCGTTGCATGTGATTTCTTAAACTCGGGTAACTAAGATGGATTGGTTTAACGGGTAGGGATTCGGGTAAACCGGATGGACAGACCGATGCCAATCGTGATCACGCTTTCCTGCCGCCGATCAACAGCCTGTTGTCGGCTTGGCTTCAGCAGTTTCGATGTACGTCTGTAGTATTTGCGTGACAGCCTGACCTGGGACGACACCTCGATTCAGGCGGGAGTATACGAATATTGGCACAGTCATCACAGAGGAGACTCCGGAAATATGCCCGGATTTTCAATTAACGATCACTTTTTTACGGAAATCAGGTTCGAATTGAGCACAAGAGAGATAACAGATAAAGACAGTCCGATGCCAAAGTTGCTCATCAGCGTGAAAAATGAAACGGAAGCGGTGGAAGCGATTCAGGGGGGAGTCGATATTCTGGACATCAAGGATCCGCTGAACGGTCCGCTTGGAATGGCTGAAGCGGAAACAATCGAAAATATTTCAGACATTTGCGAACAGCGTCAAGATATCCAAACGAGTGCAGCGCTGGGCGAACTGGAGCAGTGGTGCAACTCGCGTTCAATTCCCGCCTGTTTGAACCGGTTGGATTATCTCAAAGTCGGCCCCGGTAACAGCATCCATCTGGAACAGTGGTTTGAAGAACTGGTGCAGATGAGAACACGATTTCAAAATGCGGGAATTTGTCGTCCCTGCTGGATCGCTGTGTTGTATGCGGATCAAAAACCGGGAACGATTTTACAACAATCCCGACAATCGCAATATGAAACCCTGTCGGGCCGTCTGGAAGAACATCACTTTGCGGGTCTGTTGATTGATACCGCACAAAAACGGAACGGTTCATTGAGAACCCATTTCAGCGATAAATTATTGCATGAGATAGTTGGAGCGTTGCACTCTGGTGGGCAACTCTGCTCTTTGGCCGGGCGATTAACAATTCAAGAGATCGAAACTCTGATCCAGCGATCAGTTCTGCCGGATTACTACGCTGTCCGTTCGGCTGTTTGTGCCGGGGGAGATCGCCAGTCAAGTATTGAAAGCCGCAAGGTGAAAGAGTTGAAAACACTGATGAATCGGATGTCACAAAAGGAGCCTGACTTGTCGTCATAATTTAATTGTGTGAAATTTATGTACGAAGTTCGCACAGGCCGTTTAAGATGCTGCGAATAGTGAAGCGGCATCCCATATTCAATACTCTATTGGGGATTATTTTTATATAACTGTCTTCATGATGTCATGTTCTTTTCTTCCGTTCAGGAGGTGTTTTATGCGTTGTTGTGTGGGTTTTGTTGTTCTTTCTGTTTCCGTATTGATTGGCTGTCAGCAGCAACAGGAGAGTGAAACTCTGAAAGAGAGGGTTCCATCGAGTACGGCCGACTCAGATCGCCACAGCGATAATGGAACATCGACTGAGATGATTCGTCCTCCCATGCAAGGAAATCGGCAGATGCAGGGGAGTGGTATGATGATGAGAGGAGGCGGCCCCACTGCGATGGGGGAGATGCGTGAAGATATGATGACATTACACGCACTATTCAACGGTCGCGAAAAAATAAGACGGTCAGTTAAAAATTTGAGCAACGGGGCCGAAACGCTCACGGAATCCGATGATGATGAAATTGCAACTCTGCTTCATAAGCATGTTCCGGCAATGGAGGGACGAGTTTTAAGCAATGAACCACTGCCGCCCATGCGTTTTCATCCACTCTTTCAGGAACTGATCAAAAAAGCCGAAAAGGTCGCCTTCGATTATGAGGAAACAGATCACGGTATAAAAGTTGTCTATACGTCGGATGATCCATACGTCGTTTTACTTATTCAGGAACACGCAAAACTGGTCAGTCGATTTATTGAAAATGGCATGCAGGAACTTCATAAACCATACAAAATTCCCGAAACAAAATCCAAAGGGAAAACAGGGAAAACGGAACAGGAGCATCGATAAGCCCCGCCAGAAACGTAATCGAGACCGCTTGTCGAGGCTGTGTCTTTGCGCCTGGTTGTTCCCCTGGCTTATGCTCATCCGGTTGTGCACTACCGATGACCGATACAGTAAAGGTATTTATTGGAACGGATGAACAAGCGATTGTCTGCGACTGCCGGGCTGGCATCAAAACGACCTCTTTGTTCAAGCTGGTTTGTGGCGAGCAATTTG
Organism: Planctomycetaceae bacterium; assembly: GCA_027080405.1. Lineage (GTDB taxonomy): Bacteria > Planctomycetota > Planctomycetia > Planctomycetales > Planctomycetaceae > Rubinisphaera. The sequence continues at coordinate 1,365 of JALWSL010000017.1, read as the reverse complement.
AAATGGGGCTCTGCCGCGATCACAAACGCGCGGCCGTTTCTTGCCAGGTAGTAGAGCTTTCCGTCTGCCAGAACCGGGGAAGCGTAAACCTGACCGGCTCTTGGTACACGTTCTTCGTAGATGATTTTTCCGCTTGAAGCATCGACACAATAAGCAATTCCCAGGTTTTCATGCATCCAGTAGAGTTTCCCTTTTTCGTAGATGGGAGAAGAGACATTGGAACCTTTATTCAATGTCCAAAGCCGGTGGGATCTGGTTACATTGCCCCTTCCTCCCGCTTTTATGGCCAGCGAGTTTCCGGAGCGACCGCCGATGCAGTAAATGGTTCCATTGTTGGCAATTGCACTTGGCACCATGTACCAATTGATTCCAGTTTCGCATTGCCACAATTTCTGGCCGGTTTTCGGAGAAAAGGAAAGGACATTCTGGAAGATAGGGACAATCAACTCTGTTTTGCCCCTGCTACCTTCCATTAATAAAGGCGTATTCCACGCCTCCTTGATTCCATCGGCCCGCCATCTTTCTCTCCCCGTTTTTTTATCGAGGGCGACAAGGGATTCGCTCTCGACACTGGCGTTGACAAGCAAGAGGTCATCGTACAGAACGGGAGACGCCGCAGATCCCCACCCATTAAGCTTCGAGCCAACCAGGTGATGCCAGAGTTGCTTCCCGTCGTGATCGAACGCGAAAACGCCCGTCTTTCCAAAAAAGACGTAAACCCGATCCTGATCTGCAACCGGAGTGCTGGAGCTGTAACCGTGCTCATCTCGAATGGCAGGTTGTTCCGGGAAATTCGGCTTGATTGTCTTGCTCCAAAGGATATTCCCCTTTGTGCGTGATAGGCAGACAACTTGCAAACGTAAATCGTTCATATCGCCGCCCGGTTCTCCTGGAATCCCGTAACCTCGATAGCAGGTCAGGAAGATTCGATCCCCGATGATGATTGGACTGGAAGTCCCTGCGCCGGGGAGTTCTGTTTTCCAGACGATGTTTTTGTTATCGCTCCATTCGGTCGGCAGGTTGCGAGCCGTGGCAACACCAAGGCCCTCCGTTCCACGAAACTGTGTCCAGTCAGCAGCCTGCCTTCGGCTCTGTGCGTAAACCGGGGAAGAAAAGGAATCGCTTCCGATCAGCAGGAGACAGGAGTAAGACAAAACAGCCAATAACGCGCAACAAGCGAACTTCCTCTTCATTTCACTGACCTTTCATGCCGGTATGGTCGATGAGACCTTTTGCGAAAATTGCCCGGGACGGATCGAGCCTCCCAACGTAACCGTTCACACCCTGGGGAGGAGTGACGGGGGTGGTTGATTGGCGAAGGTTTTGGTCAGGGAATCGCTCAGATATTCGAAGACATGGCGATTT
>JALWSL010000016.1 GCA_027080405.1 Planctomycetaceae bacterium | reverse complement strand
GTACGGTAATCCCGTGATTGCCAGCGGTCATGTTTTCGTCGGCAGCAACAACGGCGGGGAATATCGCCCCAAGCATAAAGGGGACCGCGGGACGATTCTCTGCTTCGACGAAAAAACCGGGAAGTTCCTTTGGCAATTGACACGGGAAAAACTTCCTCAAGGCCGCGTCAATGACTGGCCCGAACAGGGGATTTGTTCAACCCCCTGTGTGGAGGGGAAAAGATTGTGGGTGGTGACGAATCGTTGTGAAGTGATGTGCATCGACGTCGAAGGGTTTTACGACGACGAAAACGATGGCCCCTACAAAGAGGAAGTTGATAAGGAAAAAGAAGACGCCGATATCATCTGGTCGCTGGATATGATCGACGAGTTGGGCGTGTTCCCCCATAACCTGGCGACCAGCTCTCCTGTTATTCATGGAGATCATCTCTATCTGTTGACATCCAACGGTGTTGACGAAGCCCACCTGGAAGTTCCCGCTCCGCGGTCTCCCTGCTTTTTGTGCCTGAATAAAAACACGGGGGAGGTTGTTTGGGAAAACAACGAACCGTTCGATAACATCCTGCATGGTCAGTGGTCCTCTCCCGCGATCGGGATTGTTGACGGAAAGGCACAGGTTTACATGCCGGGTGGCGACGGCTGGCTGTACGCATTCGATGCGGATAAGGGAGAAATCATCTGGAAGTTCGATTTGAACCCGAAAGATTCCAAATGGGAACTGGGCGGTCGTGGAACGCGCAACTCGATCATTTCAACGCCTGTCTTCAAAGATAACAGCGTCGTGCTTTCCGTCGGGCAGGACCCGGAACATGGCGAAGGAGTCGGGCATATTTATCGGATTGATGCCACCAAAAAAGGGGACATCAGCCCGACGCTGGAAGATGGAAAACCGAATCCCAATTCCGGCCAGATTTGGCATCTGGGCGGAATTGACGAAGATGGAACGGTCACCGGTCGGAAGAAGAGTTTGATCTTCCGGCGAACCATTTCGACCGTCGCGATTGCGGACGGTCTGGTTTACGCCCCCGATTTGAGCGGGTTTCTGCACTGTATCGATTTCAAAACGGGAAAGCGATACTGGGAATACGATGCTTTTGCCGCGATCTGGGGTTCTCCGATGGTTGTTGATGGCAAGGTATTCCTCGGCGATGAAGATGGTGACCTTGTGGTCCTCGCCGCTGGAAAGGAAGAAAAAGTCCTGGCAGAAAAGCTCTTCGATTCCTCCATCTATAGCACTCCATCTATCGCCAACGGCCGACTGTTCGTGACGGACCGTTCGCGGTTGTACTGCTTTGAAATCGATTGACTGTTGACGCGGCGCAACTTTTGCGGGGCCACATCAAGACCAGTAGCCGCATCTTCTGCCTGTTGAGAAGTGCGACTGCTGGTGATTGGTCTCGGCTCAGTCATCGGGAGTTGCTGGAGGATCGGGAGTTGAGGGGGGCTGATCCGCTGTTTTTGCGTTTTCCGGCATCGTTTCCTGATGTTCCATAATCCGTTTTTGCAGTTCCTCGGCGGTTACTTTCTGTTGAGGGGGGACCAGGACGCCGCAGGAGACAATGAACTGGAAGGCCTGATCGACAGTGATATCGAGGTCGATCGTCTCACTTTTGGGAACCGACATCGTATATCCGGTCATAGGCATCGGTGATGTCGGGACGAGTATGGAAACGCACGGTTCCCCGGCCTTGGCTGCGATATCGAGCAGACTTTCGCCGGTGACGAACCCGAGTGACCAAATCCCTTTCGAGGGGTATTGGAATGCGACCACCTTGCGAACTTCGATCTGGTTTTCGGAAAACAGGAAGTCGGTCACCTGCTTGATCGAACTGTAGACATTTCTGACCACCGGCAGACTGCTGATGACAAGTGTTTCGAATTTGCCGACGAACCAGGCTCCAATTCGAACCGTGACGAAGCGGCCCAGCATGTAGATTAAAACAATCAACAGGCAGATCGCGATCGCACTGAGATGGAAGTAGCCCGGGAAGTGGCGCACAACGACCAGCTCCATGTACAAGCCGGTGTGCGTGACCGGCATTCGATTTTTCGGAATGTGACGGGAAACTTCTTCGTAATCGAGATACGGTACGGCCCGGTTATCCATGACAACGAAAACTTCTGTCAGGCGCAGCCATTGTTTCTTCGTTTCAGCGGGGATTTCGCTGCTACCGCTTTGCCGGGCGGTTTTCCAATGTTTGAGGTACTCCTCTTTCAGTTTTGGCGTCACACGGTAATTGTGATCGCAAAACGGCAGCGGAGGTCCTTCCGGTAAAGTGACCACTTGATCGAGCGGAACGGAGTGATCGATAAACTGGGCGAACACGAACTTCACCATCGAATTGGTGGGCGAGACGATGTACATGTTCAGCAGGCTGCCCAGCCAGAGCAGAATGACGATCGTCAGGATCGTCGGCAGGCTGATCGCCAGCCCCCGCAGAAATATTTTCGTCGGCGATAGATGATGGGTTTCAGATTTTGTCATCCTGAATTTTGTCCACTTTCATAAATTGATCGACAACACGAGACAGAAATGGGTATATTGGTAGCTGGCTCGAGCGCTTCCGTTGAGTATAGCAATATCGAACGACATCGTGGAAGACGAGCCGTGACCGAACCCAAAACAGGGCATCGATGTTGACGCTTCTGTTGCGGATGATTCCGCTTTCCCATTCCCAATGAACCGGCGACACTTATGAAACGTATGGAACTATTATCACCAGCAGGTACTCTCAAGGCAATGCGATATGCGTTCGCTTACGGGGCCGATGCCGTCTATGCCGGGCAGCCGCGGTATTCCCTGCGGGTACGTGAAAACGAGTTCAACAGGCTGGAGGTGATGCAGCAGGCGATTGAAGAGGCCCATCAACTAGGGAAGCTTTTCTACTTGGCCAGCAATATCGCACCGCATAATCTGAAGGTTCGATCCTACCTGAAAAATATCGAGCCGGTGATCGCAATGGGCCCGGACGCCCTGATCATGTCGGATCCGGGGTTGATCATGATGGTGAAAGAACGTTGGCCCGAAGTGCCGATTCATCTTTCCGTACAGGCGAATGCGGTCAATTTCGCAACGGTCAGGTTCTGGAAGGAATACGGTCTTTCGCGCATCATTCTTTCCCGCGAACTGTCGCTGAACGAGATTCGGGAGATTCGACAGGAGTGTCCCGACATCGAATTGGAGGTTTTTGTTCACGGTGCGCTCTGTATTGCCTATTCCGGGCGCTGTCTGCTCTCCGGCTACATGAATCATCGGGATTCAAATCAGGGGAATTGCACCAATGCGTGCCGATGGCTGTACCAGATCAGCGAGGCGAAACCGAATCTGGAGGGCGATTACGATTTGATCGCCCGGGAGAAGGCGGAGACCGTTCAGGATCGCGTTTTCTTCCTGGAAGAGCCGAACCGTCCCGGCGAGTACATGCCCGCCTTCGAAGATGAACATGGCACATACATCATGAATTCCAAAGATCTCCGAGCTGTGCAATATGTCAATGAGCTGGCGGAAATGGGGATCGATTCGATCAAGATTGAAGGGCGGACAAAATCGGCTTTCTACGTCGCCAGAACCGCTCAGGTGTATCACGCTGCAATCGAAGCCGCCATTCATCACCAGCCGTTCGACGAACAGTTGATGCAGCAACTCGACAGTCTGTCGAATCGTGGCTACACCGAGGGATTTTATAAAAGACAGCCGATCAAAGGACTGCAGAATTACGAGCAGGGTGTTTCCCGTGCAACCCGCCAGCAGTTCGTCGGCGAAGTGACTGAAGCAGAAACCATTACCAATGAAAATCCTGACGACAACGAAATCCTGTTATCGGTCGATGTCAAAAACCGGTTCGATGTGGGTGATTCTCTCGAACTGATGACGCCGCAGGGAAATATCGAATTCACTTTGAAAACGATGTATGATGAGCGAAACCAAAAAGCCGAAACCGCTCCGGGCAGCCCGCACAGAAGAAAGATTCCGTTAAGAGCCAACGGCATCGATGATCAAATCGAGGTGGAGGCCCTGAAACGGGCTCTGATTTTGAAGTTTCTTCAGACGACCGCTTCTGCAGAGCCCGAACTGGTGCAGTTGACACAATGATCCGGGTTTCTCTTGATCCGGGTTTCCCGATGTCCGTGTTTTCCAAAAGCCGGTCTTCTTTCGGAAATTGTCCGGCGGTCTTTTATCGCGTGAAAGCGTCCAGAGAAAGCTTCTCTCCCAGGAATTGCGACAACTGGGCGGCATTGTGGAACTGTTCCGCCTGTAATCCTGCCTGCCGGGCTGCTGTTATGTTTTCGGGGATATCATCGGTGAAAAAGCAGTTTTCGGGGGCGGTCTGCGCCTTTTGAGCAGCGATTTCAAAAATCCCCGGCTCCGGTTTAATCATGCCCACCTGATAGGAAAGAACGAAACGGTCGAAGTAGTCCAGAATCGAAAACTGTTGGCGGATATGTTCAAAATGGATGCGACTGGTGTTCGAAAGCAATATCAGCGGGATTTCTTTTTTTCGCAATTCTTCCAACAGGGGAACGATCGGTTCGTTGACCGAAAAAATATCTGAAGCAGCCAGGCGGAGTTTTTCCGGATCGATTTTTATTCCGAGTAGCTGTTCGATTTGCGAATGCAGTTCGTCGTCGCTGATGGAACCGCGTTCGTAATCGAGCAACCTACCGGATTCGAATAGCCATTCTTTCAGCAATTGCGGTTCGCAATGACAGACCGTTGCCATCTGTTCGAGCATCCGGGTGTGGGAAAAATGGACGAGTACATTTCCCATATCAAACAGGCAGGCGCGAATCATCGGAACTCTCCCATGCTTTTCCGAGTTATTCCCGGATCGTCACAACCGATTTTGTGGTAAGCAGGTCGAACACCTGAGCCACATCGGCGTTGTTCATGCGAATGCAGCCTTTGGATACCGACTGTCCGATCGATTCGGGATTGATCGTTCCGTGAATGCCGTAACCGTTACCCAGATCAATCCAATATTCGCCCAACGGGTTAAGCGGATCATCTCGACCGATCGTTTTATTCGAGCCGTAATAGGTCGGATTGCGTACCTTGTCGAGTACTGGAAATTTTCCGGTCGGACTGGAGTGATCTTTCCCGGTTCCGACAGGAAAGCTGCACACGTAATAACCGTGAGCATGTACCGTGATGCGGTGATCATTCAGATCGACCACGGCATCGAACGGCCCTTTAATCATTTTCAGTTTCTGTCCCGGGCGTATCCGTTCCGGTTTCGTTCGATTCAGGTTCGCCAGGTACTCCCAGGGGACATCGTACTGTTTGGCGATCACTCGAAGCTGGTCGTTTGGTTGAACTTCGTAAGCAGGCAGAAAATCGATTTCGGGAGAAAAGTAGATTTTCCTTGCCAACTTCTCCAGTTCAACAGAGATTTCCGGGCGACGCTGTGGCTGGTGCCAATACATGGAAGAAAGCTCTCGATGCCGCAGAACCAGCTGTCTTGCTTCGGGAGTCAATTGAAAAGGCTTTTCCAGATTTTGCAGTGCCGCATCGGATGGAGAGACCTGACCGTCTCCGTTTGCGGTGTTGCTGTTACCGGCCTGCTCGCCGTTACCGGCTTGTTGGCGGTTTGCCTGTTGATGGTTCGCATACTGAATCGGGACAGGAGGGCGGGCAGTCGGAATTTGAGAAATGTCCACCGGATCCGATTTTTCCCGATAGGTTAATGTCTGCACGGGAACGAATTCCTCTTTCGATTTGAAGAAAGGGGAAGGAGGTTGTGTTGCTGGTTGTTGTGTTGTTGGCTGTTGCATTGAAGGGGGCTGTGTGGCCGAGGGAGTTTGTGCGGGCATTGGCTGTTTGTAGCTGGCCTGTTCAATGGGTGCATTCCGCTGCGAGACGTAGGAAGCAACAGAAACACCGAAGGCCGGTTCCGATTGCGATTCAATGCCGGGCGGTTCTGGCGGTTCCATCGCATAGAGTTGCCCCAATGCTTCCCGCTGTTCAGAGGCAGGAGGCTGGGCTTGGGAATCATCCGCTGTCTTCGTTGTCGATTTTACAATCGATTTCTCCTGCAGGCTATTGCGTCGAACAAAATCTTCGTCTTCCAACAGAATCCCGACCGTCTGCTGATTTCCGAATGGGATCAATTCCAGATGCCAGGCGGTCAAACCGCTCGCCATCAGGCCGACAAACCACCAGATAGACCACAGCGACTGTTTTTTTTGACGATAGGGACGTTCTTCGAACATAGCCATGACAATTTCCAATGTGCGCGATAAAAAATCGAGGGGATTCAATGAAAACAAACTTAAGGATCGAGGCTGCCAGGTTGGTCACTCAAGGCCCGGCTCATTGCTTCGGTATTTTCGTTGCCGAGGCTGTTGTTGACAGAAGGAATTTCAGGATCCTTGATGGAAAAGTTGTAGCTGTCTCGCCCTAACTCCGGCCCACGATTGAGCTTATGTAACTGAGACGGCTGCAGCGCATGAGGTAATAATTGGCACCCAGCCATCGTGCAAATCGCGACAGAAGCCAGAAAATATTTCAACATGAATAACGACTGTTTTGAAATCGGGAACATGGGTGGCCTCCAGAAATGGAGAGTAAAACCGGGTAGGAAGATCGGAAATGGAACTGAATGACAAACCGGGGCGTCTCCTGAGAAAATCGATTTCGGACAGGAACACGACCTGGAAAATCACTCACGACGTTATTGAGGGGAGCAGTGCGAAACCGATTTTAAGCTGATCTGCTCAAAGCGATTTGCACAGCAGGAGTGGAATTTTAATGGAGAGGGCCAAAATTGCCTAGGGGAGATTTTTCCGCCTGTGGTTGGGAACGCATGGCGGGTTTATGGACTGTTGAGCACGGATTCGGTAGCCTTTGACTGGCGGTTTATCCTGGTGACAGTTGTTTTTCTTGAACCCTGCACACGTTGCTGAAGTTCCATTTTGATAGCGGCTATCTTTCGGCAGCGCCTATCAAAAATGAATCTGGCGTATCAGGAATAAGAGTGAGGGAAGGTCATGGCCAAGCAGCAGTATAAAATAATTCCTGATCAACAGGAACTGGATTCCATCGAGCGTGATCTCGGTTTCTATCCCAGTCCGATCGACTCCCCGGAAGTTCTCACCGTTTCGCAGGTGGAATCTTACAACAAACAGGGATTGATCCGTCCCCTCACCATCTTTTCAGATGATGAAATAGGGGCCATTCGCGCCTACTTCGACGATTTGCTTGAGCGGGAAATCGCGCGAGGGGGAGACAGCTATTCGATCAGTTCCGCCCACCTGGAGCATGGCCCGGTTTGGGACCTGTTGAATCAGCCCAAAATTGTCGCCATCGTCTCCGATCTGCTGGGCGAAAATGTGATTGGTTGGGGAGCCCATTTTTTTTGCAAGATGCCCCATGATGGCAAAGCGGTCGCCTGGCATCAGGATTCCAGTTACTGGCCTTTGTCGCCAAGCAAGGCGGTAACGGTCTGGCTCGCGATTGATGATGTCGACATGGAGAACGGCGGGATGAAATTTATTGCCGGTTCCCATCTCTACGGTCATTTAACCTATCGTCCCAGCACCGCCGAGGAACACAATGTGCTCAATCAGACGATTGATAATCCGACACAATATGGAACGATCATCGAAAACCCGTTGCGGGCGGGTCAAATTTCGATTCACTCCGATCTGTTGCTGCACGGTTCAGAAGCGAACAGGTCGGATCGCAGGCGTTGTGCCCTGACGTTGCGATACGCCGCTGCAGATGTCCGTGCCCATTTGGGGTGGAATGAAAAGGGTGTCTGGGTGAAAGGAAAAGATGAAACCGCTCACTGGAGCAATCAACCCCGTCCCGAGGGTGACTGATGAATCGGCAATGTTCCTGAACTGGCAATGTTCCCCGCTGCAACCGCAAACCGGTCTGTTTCCATGGCGGGGGTAAACGGAATTTTATCGGAAGATTACAGAGTTTGTTTCAGAGACTGAAAATCAACCGTTAGCAGCACAATGAACCCATTCAAAGCACCCCTGCACATTCAGATTTTTTTCGCACTGGTTGTTGGGGCGGGAATCGGCCTGTTCTTCAACCCCGGTGAAGAACGGCTGAAAAAAGATCTCGTTTTCACTCTGAAGTACGAACAAGGGAAAATTGTGATCGCTGAGAAAGATGTGGACGAAAAAGGGAACGAGGTTCCTGTCGTTCCTGTCGTTCGTCTTTCGGCGCAGCAGTACAGCAGGCGTTATCCGAATTTACCCGCTCTGGAAAAATGGAAAGATGCGGAAAAGCCTCCCGTTGTCAAGGTGACCAATCGGCATTACCGTCTGATTGAAGATGCCAGATCGATTCATGTTACGTATCGTCGGGACTATAACGGGCGTCCTGTTATCACGACAGAGAAGCTGAAAACGGGAAAGGAAATCGCCGAGAGGTATCCACTGTTTGTTAAAGGATACGAGCGTTACCGCCATTCCTGGTCCCGCCTGGTCACGGTTGTTTCCAAAACTGTGGGAGATATTTTTCTGCGTCTGCTGAAAATGGTGACCATTCCGCTGATTGTTTCTTCGTTGATCACCGGAATCGCGGGGCTGGGTGATGCGAAGCGGCTCGGTTCGATGTTTGGCAAGACACTGGCCTACTATTTTGTTACCAGTTTGCTCGCAGTTACAACAGGCATTTTTATGGTAAATTTGATCCGTCCGGGTGTGGGGGCGATCCTGCCGGGAACGGGATCGGTGACGACACTGGGAGGGCAGCAATCTTTGGGAAGCGTATTTATGGGGATGATCGATAACATGATCCCGCCGAATCCGGTCGCAGCGCTTTCAAACGGCGATTTTCTTTCGATCATCACTTTCAGCATCCTGTTTGGTCTGTTTATCGTCTCCGCCGGAGAGGAATCGAGAAAACGGATGACTGGCTTCTTTCAGGCATTTTTCGAAGTGATGATGGGAATGACGATGTTCATCATTCACCTGGCACCGATCGGTGTGCTGGCCTTCATGACTTACGCAACCGCTTCACAAGGGCCGGAAATCTTCGGGACGCTCGCCTGGTATATGCTGACGGTGTTTCTGGCGCTGCTGGTTCATGCGATGCTCGTTATGCCATTGATCCTGAAGTTTGTTGCCGGCCGTTCGCCGTGGGAGTATGCAAAGGCGTTGAGCCCGGCTTTGATGACCGCGTTTTCAACCGCTTCCTCCAACGGCACGTTACCGTTGACGATGACATCGGTAGAAAAGAATGCGGGCATTTCCAACCGGGTCAGTTCGTTTGTGTTGCCGTTGGGAGCAACGATCAATATGGACGGGACGGCACTTTACGAAGCCGTCGCGGTGCTGTTTATCGCGCAGGCGACCGGCGGCTTCGAACTTTCTCTGGGCACTCAAATCATTGTTGCGATTACGGCTCTGCTTGCGAGCATTGGAGCGGCCGGGATCCCACACGCCGGTCTGGTGATGATGGCAATCGTTCTGCAGGCAGTTGGACTTCCGCTCGAAGCACAGGGGATTATCATCGCTGTCGATCGCATACTCGATATGTGCAGAACAACGGTCAATGTCTGGAGTGATTCCTGTGGCTGTGCCGTTGTGGAGCGGTTGACCAGGCAGGAGTAATCGCTTTTCCGCCTCTGACTCACGCCTTGTTTCCAATCTTGCATCG
>JALWSL010000015.1:7531-9623 GCA_027080405.1 Planctomycetaceae bacterium | reverse complement strand
ATCCTGAACCGCTCCTGAGTCCTGTTGGGTTCTGTTCAGGATTTTTTGAAGAAATTTTTCGGTCATTTCAAGCTGTTCGAGAATTCCACCACGAAGAACCCCCGGCGAAGTCCCCTTCAGGGAAAGAGCCACCTCAACGTGGACTCGCTCATCGGGATCAACACGGAGTAAATCGAAATGCTGGACATACTTCGAGAATGTATCCCACTGGACATCCTGGATGATCGCTTTATCCGTTTTGCCATCCAGTTCGAAATCAACCACCTTGTGACCCGTTTTCAGGATCGGTATCAGTACATCGTTTTCAATCGAAAACGCAATCGATTCCTGCTTGTGTCCATAAATATTCCCCGGAGTCCGCCCCGCTTTCCTGAGCCGACGTGCTGACGATGTTCCAGTACTTGTACGTGGTTCTGCTACCAACTTCGGATCGTTTGACATATTTCCAACTCTTATACTTGACGAACAGCAAGGCCAACCAACCTGCCCGCTCCTTTTTTCCTTACGCATCCCCTTCCTACATAAGAAGATGCGACAACACGAACGAACTCCACCCAAGCAACCACCGAACCTCGCAGGGCCGGTGGGCGCTCGCATTCATCAACAAAAACAGAAGGTAAACCGGGCCGGTTCCGCCATCGTTTTTTTAACAAGTCGCCAAGCATAAGGGGCAACATGATTTGGTTCAAGCCTACTCCCTGCAGAATCACCCTGTTTTTCAAACTGATTCACGCGTGCCATCGCCAGAGTGGGCAAAATAGCCCGAATTCTTCCTGACAACCTGCCTCACTTGCTGCCTCACCTGGAGAAACTACCGGCACAGACGGCACAGAACCGGCTTTGTGAGGTACTGATCTTCACCTGTATCCCGACAAGAGCTAATATTCCTGTAGGAGATTGAGAAACAGGATAGCGAAATCTTTTCCTGTCGGTACCCGCACAACAACGTAATGAAATCTGTACCAGTCGGGAGTGAGGTGGAAAATGGCTGTTTTGGGCAAAATTCATGATAACGATCCAGGTTTCCCCGGTGCCATGCTGTTGTGGGTTGCCGGTTTTGTCCCATTGACGCTGATGATGACCAACAACTGCCTGGCACAAGGGGGGCCCGTTCCCCCCAGGCAGCCGGCACCTCGTATCGGGAAAATCCTTCCTTTACAGCCGTTGCCCCTTCCGGCTCCGCCACCAGTTTTCGCTCCACTGCCTCCCGCCGGGCTTCCTGCTGTGCCTGTTCTTCCGGAACCGCCAGTCGATCCCGCGACAATCACGCAACTATTGCAGGGAGAGTTGCGGCTTGAAATGACCGAAAAATTTCTTCAAAAAATCCTGAACAGAACCCAACAGGACTCAGGAGCGGTTCAGGATTTCATCCTGGGGGCACAGGTAACAGGGCAGCAAACAACATTATCAAACATCACCATCGACTGCCTGCCTTCCCGTCAGGGAGCGAGATTCGACTTTGAAATTCAGGGAACCGTACAGACTTCTACAACAGCCTATACACCACGAGCAACGGTCGCCCAGCAGGGAAACAATCAATTCAGTGCTACCAAACCGGTGCTGTTCGACGGCAGCAAATTCCTGACCAAAAAAGCAGTCCTGACAGTGATGCCCAATCAAATCGTATTGGGGGCACAGTCTCGCTATTCGATGAGTCCTCTACTTGGCCCTCTGGCCGACCAAATCGCACTCGGAACCGCTATGGCCCGCACTCCGCAAAGCAATTTGATCGCAGGGCAAAAGCTGATCAGAAGGCTCCAACCCCAAATTGATACACAGACAGACCAAAACCTGAAAAAGGCCAATCAGTTTCTGAAGGAGAAAATCTGGGATCGCCTCGAACAACTAAAACTTGCCCCGGCAAGGAAAGCCGCCTTCTCGACAGACTCGAAAATTTATGCCGATTTCCAATTTGCAAAGCAATCCGTCACGCAAACTGCTCCTCAGGAAAGCGGCGTCAACGGCGAAAGCGATATTAATATCGCGTTCCATGAACAGTTACTGGCAAACCTTCTCGCCAGGCAGAATCTGGCCGGCAAACGTATTTCGCTCAACCAGCTTGTCGATCAATCAAACATCATTTTGCAACAGG
>JALWSL010000015.1:3692-7521 GCA_027080405.1 Planctomycetaceae bacterium | reverse complement strand
AAAGCGTATTCCGGGGGACATTTCAACTTCAAAATCTGCCTGCTACAGAAACGCAGCGCGTCCGCCTGACTTTCACTTCAAAGCTCGAAGAAACAGAACTGGTCATTCACTCTGATGTGATCGATGTGCGTGAAGAACTTCCCGATGGCACACTGGCAGAACCCGGCTTCACCCAACGGGCTTTCGTCACCCAGTTCGAAACCCTGCTCCGCCCGATCCACATCAAACGCGAAAACGTAATTCCCATTCCTTTGAGCGATACCTGTACGACAAACGTCACCGTCACGCTGAAACAGATAAAAATGCAGTCAAAATGGCTGCGACTGTTCTGGAACGTCACCAAACAGGGAGCCGAAACGACTTCCCCCACGCCTGTTCTGCCCGGTTTCCCCAACCAGACCGCTCCCACAGATTCACCGCCGCTGGAACAAACTTCCCCATTAAAATTTCCAGAACAGATGATCCCCGCAGAGGAAGCCATCCCGAACACGGAAACCGACTGAACAGAACCGCCCTGACGATTCCCAAATCTGCATAAGGTATCGTGGCGATACCGCATTTACCCGGGAACAGTCACGCGGAGAATCTGAGGACAGGTTCTCCGCATAGGCTCCAACCGCTGCGTCTGCTCAGTTCTTTTTTTGCTGGAGAAACCATTTATAAAGTTCCGGATTATTGTAGGTTTCCGTCCAGGAATCATGTTTGGCTTCGGGATAGATCGTTATTTTGGGAGTCGGGTTGTTCCCCGCTTTGAACCTCGGATTCGCTTTCACCTTCTTCAAGGCATCAATCATCACCAGAGATCTTTCCGGGGGAACGCCGGTATCTTTGGCACCGTGAAAAGCCCACACAGGAATCGGCCCGATCCGTTTGGCCCAGTACGGTTCACCGCCACCGCAGATGGGGGCAATCGCTGCAATCCGCTCGGGAGCGTATGCCGCCAATCTCCAGGTTCCAAAGCCTCCCATGCTCAAACCGGTGACATAAACACGTTTTTTATCGGCTTTATATTTGCCTTCAATTTCGTCCAGCAGTGCCACCAATTCAATTGGCTCCCACCAATAACCTTCCGGGCATTGAGGTGAAACGACAATAAACGGAAATTCCTTGCCCTGTTCGATCAATTTGGGCGGTCCGTGCACCTTGACTTTTTCGAGATCGCTGCCCCGCTCTCCCGAACCGTGCAAAAACAGCAACACGGGCCAGTTTTCCTGTTGATCATAATTTTCGGGAAGGTAAAGCAGATAATTCAACTTGACCGGAACGAGAGATTCCAGCGTTTTGCCTTCCTGGTTCGGTTTTTTATCTTCCGCACCAGCGACGTTACAGCAGAACAATGCCACACACAGAAGTAATCGGCAGAGAGAAAACTGGTTCACCAAGACACCTTAATTCATGTTGATACGGGTTATTTGAGGGGAATCTTTTCGCGGTATTTTTTTGAAATCGAAAAACGGCAACGCCAACAGGTATTGGAGCGGCTTCATCAGGGAAGTTCCTTGATCGCGATATTACGGAACGCAACCGGGTCGTTATGCCCGGCGAAACCGAAATGCCCCTTCTTCCGCTTACTGCTGGGATACACCTCGCCATCTTTCGATTTTTTGACCTGACTGACATCTCCGTCGAGAATGGTAAAGCCGTTCAGTTCGACTTTGATTTTCGATCCGTTGACCGTCACCGTCTGAAAATTCCACTCGCCGACCGGTCGCAAATAACCACGATGAGCAGGAATCAAACCGTAAACAGAACCGTGGTACTGTGTCGGGTGCAACTTGGCGTATCGGGGGTGTTCGGAATCGAGTATCTGAATTTCGGTCATCCCCGCCTTGTGTGCGTTCCCCTCTCCGGGGTAACGAATGGCCAATCCGTTATTACCGGCGGGGGGCAGTTTGAATTCCAGTTTTACAACAAAGTTCCCGTATTCCTTTTCAGTGTAGATGTGCCCGCCTTTCCCCTGTTTGCACAGGAGATTCCCCTGTTTGATTTCGTACTGGTCAATCGGGCCTTTCCATCCGGTAAAATCCTTTCCATTGAACAGCGAAACGAACCCGTCCGAGTTCATTCGATCCAGGATCCGGTTCGCTTCTTCAGCGGGTATTTCCCGAATGTAAATATTTTTGAAGCGGATCGGACTGCTATGGTTCTGCAGTTCTATGGAACCGAAACGATAAAGAGGCTTACCCGGCTCCCAATAATTTTCCAGCGGAACATTATCGACCACGACCTTGTCATTCAGTTTGACAAGCACTTTTTCTCCAACAAGGCGAATATAAAATCTGTTCCAGAATTTCAGCTTGTTATCGGCATGAACGAGCGGGTAACGGGAGTAGATCCTGTTGTTGTAGAGACCACCTGAACCTCTAAAATTTTCCATTTTTCGGTATGGTTCGTAAGTCGTATCCCAAATTTGCACCTGGGGACAGCCCCGTAAATAGATGCCACTATCGCCTGCTTTTTTTATTTTCCAGTTGATGTAGAGTTCAAAATCGCCATACTCTTTCGCCGTGCACAGGTTGTTCTTGCTGTTATCCCCTTTGCTGCCATCAAACTCAATCGCCCCTTCATTGACTCTCCAGTGAGCCTTCATCCGGGAATCGGCTTCAAGCTGGGCTTTGGCCAGTTCTTCGGGGGACATCTCCGCCCGCGATTTGGGGTTCCCCACCAACCCTTTCCAGCCGGTTAAGTCTTTCCCGTTGAAAAGTGGAGTAAAGCCTTCCGGGCATTGCGCTGTTGCGCTGCTGAGTGAGAAAAGATTGATGGCCAAAATCGCCACCAGTAACGGTCGAAACAGCAAGATGCCCATACGTCATATCCTTTATTGTTCTCGGTATTATGATTCTCAAAATTTATGGCAGGCGTTTTATTTTGAGTGTGATCGCGCCCCGGTTATCGGCGATCCCCGACCAGTCGTCTTGGCAGCGCACATACAACTTTCCCTCACCGGCAGGCGTAAAAGTTCCCGAAGCTCCCAGTTCGAACGGCTCGGACAGGCTGTAATCATGAAACAGCACCCCCATCAGTTTCCCACGGGAATCCGCCCCGCCGTCTGCGGTCAGTTCTTCCCCCTTGTCTTCAACCGACCAGTTACCAACCGTTTCAAAATGGTACTGCTCTCCGGCTTCTACTTCCAGTCGGGAAGCCTGCCAACCACGGTTCGCCTTGATTTTCGATACCGCTGTTCTCCTGCCGTTGATCCGCTTGAATTTTGTTTTCCAGTCCCAACTGCATAGATCGACCCGATAACCAATCTCCATATTCCTTAAAAAAAGCAGATACTCAAATTCGATCTCCTGAGACATCGTCCCGTAAACAGTCCAGAACGAAATATTCCGCTGTTCCGTCATCAGGGCAATGCCGAGTGGTTTGAATCGCTGCGTATAATTTTCGTTGAAACCAAGCAGGTGGCACAACGACCATCGCCAGGCGTAATTCTGCCAGGAGTCACCCGTGAACTGGTCGCGATCGACAACATCTTTCAGCGGTTTCGGCTTGCTGCTTTTCAGGTACCTTAACACCTCGGGGGAGCACTGCACCGATTTATCATCACTATCTTTCCAATACTGGCCGATCTCCGCCATCCCTTCGCTGTACCAGGTAGGCCCGGTACTTCCGAAAGCGTGGGCGCAATAGGCATGAACGGCCTCATGTTGCGGCGTCCCCCGGTCGGCAACCGCGTACACAACCGCTTTCGATTCCCAACGCGTCCCCAGGCTTCTTCTCTGCGTGATCGTCAATCCGCCTCCACGGGCGATGCTGGCCCTGCCCTGCGGGTTCAACGAATCGGCAGGCCAGTTGGACAGATTCTTCACCACATACATTTCAATGA
>JALWSL010000015.1:0-3682 GCA_027080405.1 Planctomycetaceae bacterium | reverse complement strand
AATAGCGGGAAATCAGCCCCAGCATCGTTTCCAGTCGCGTCAGCAGTTTTTTGGCTTCTTCCTGACTCAAGTCGGTGCGAAGAATGAAATTCGCCGATCTGTACTCGGCTATCTTTCCCGACGGGGAGGCGACCGTGCCGCTGTTTCGAGTTTGGCCCATACACTGTCCAACCGGCACGCAGAAAAAAACGGTCGATAGGCAAACCGGAACCACCAACAGAATTCCCGTGCGCAAGCCAATCAGAGATGAAAACATCGACGAAAACATCGAACACCGAAACATCGCACCACACCTTGAAGCCCGTTAGTGAGCCAGCTTTAGTTTACCGATCTGTGACAACAACCGATTCGACACTCTCTACTCCCCCGAATCGCTGCTGAATCGCCTCAACGAATTTTCTGGCTTCTGTTTCAATGGCATCAAAATTTTCTTCGGCCAACCAGCTTTTTTTCAGCAGAGAACTGCCAATCCCGACTGCACACGCACCAGCTGCGAAGAAATCGCCAATCGTATGGAGGTCGACGCCGCCGGTCGGCATAAGACGAATCTGGGGGAGCGGCCCGCGCAGGTTCTTGATGTACTTCGGGCCAATCGGGTCGGAAGGAAAAATCTTGACGATATCGGCTCCCATTTGCCACGCTTGCACCACTTCGGTCGGCGTGAACGCGCCTGGTAACACCGGTTTACTGTATCGCCTGGCCATCCGGATCACTTCGGGATCAGTATGGGGGGAAACGATGAAATCCGCACCTGCCAATATCACCAGCCGGGCCGTTTCCGCATCGAGAACCGTCCCCGCTCCAACCAGAACTTCTTCATCGAGTTGCTCACGGGCCTGCTTCAGTATTTCGATGGCGTCAGGAACAGTCATGGTAATTTCGAGTGAGCGTATCCCCCCGCGCACCATTGCCCGAGAGGCTTCAACCAGCAACTCGCCGGAATCAGCCCGCAAAATGGCCACCAGTTTATCGTTCAACAATTGATTGAGAATTTCTTGATGAGATTTCATTTTTCCCCTTAAAACTTTTTTCTGTCGGAAGGAACATCGGTGAACATGCGATGACTTTCCCCGGTCGGCAACAATATCTGAAGCATCCGAAACATCCCGGACGGTAACCACGCAACAGAGATCAAAAAAACGGCAACCTGTTGATATCAGCCTGTCTGCGGACGGAAACTCCAACACTCTCGCAGGCAATCACCCCACTCTCTGCAAGACAGACCGCTCCTTGTGGCCAGGCAAAACGTCACGTCATCCCGCCCCCATCGCAGATCCGTCTGTGCAGATTGTAGAGGATATCTGCCTCAATTTCTGCTTTTGTTGGCCTATTTTCGCATCGAATAAACGGTTTCGTCCTGCCTGTTTCAAAAAAGCAACCTATGTTTTCAAACCAGTTTGTTTGAGGAACTCTGCTATATCCCGACCGAACCGGACAGAAACAGAAATAGAACACCCTCACACATTAACGGACAGGAACGACCAATGAGCACAGCAGTTGCAACCACGACCTTCGAAGATATCTCCTCATTGAAACAGCGGATCGAGAAACTGGAAAAACAGAGCGAAAATGCCCCTGATGCCAATGCGATCAGCATGGTCGTATTCAGTGGCGATTTGGACAAGCTTCTTGCAGCGTTTGTGATTGCAACCGGGGCAGCTGCCTGCGGAATGAATGTTTCCATGTTCTTCACTTTCTGGGCAACGGCCGGATTGAAAAAAAATGGTCCCCAGGCAAAGGGAAAAACGCTGATCGAAAAAATGTTCGGCTGGATGTTACCGGGCGGCTACCACAAACGGAAACTCTCCCAAATGGACATGATGGGAATGGGACGCCTGTTGATGAATCGTGAGATGGCGAAGAAACGGGTCCCCACTCTGGCGGAACTGGTTCAGATTGCTGAAGACCTCGAAGTCAGTATCGATGTCTGTGAAATGTCGATGTCGCTGATGGGAATCAAACCTGAAGAACTGATTGATTATCCCAACCTGAGCTACTGCGGCGTGGCCCGCTTCCTCGAACAATCTTCATCCTCCAATACGACACTCTTTATCTAATTACCTAAAGGAACAGAACGAATGACAACCGAAACAACTGAAGAACGAAAAATCGATCTCACCGGTTTGAAATGCCCCATGCCGATCGTGCAGTTGAATAAACTGATGAAAGAACTGGGCGAAGGAGATCAGTTCACAGCCGTGGCTGATGATCCCGCATTCTGCCTGGACGTGGAAGCCTGGTGCAAAAAAACGGGACACGAACTGTTGCGTTTCGAAAATACTGAAAAACGGCTTGTTGCCGTCATCAAAAAGAAAGACTGACCAGGGGAAAAACCATGAACATCCCTTTTGAAGCATTAGCACGAATAGAACACTGCATCGATTCGGTTGATCCAGCAATTGCAGCGGAAATTCATGATGCTCTGAGGGATGTTCGCAGGCATCTTGCCCTGGCTGAATTAAAAGCAGAGGAACTTTCCAAGGCGCAGGCGGATGCACTGGTTCATTCAGCTGAGGTCATTTTCGAGCTGGAAGAAACGAAAGAACAACTCGAAAAGGCCACAGCTGCGGCTGAGGCGAGCAACGTCGCCAAAAGCCAGTTTCTGGCCAATATGAGCCACGAAATTCGCACACCTCTCAACGGAGTGCTGGGCTTTGCCGACATTCTGATGGAACAGGATGAGGAACTGACCCGGGAAGAGCGACTCGAATTTCTTACCTGCATTCAGACCAGCGGCAAACATCTTCTTTCTGTCATCAACGATATTCTCGACCTTTCCAAAATCGAATCGGAAAAGATCGAACTGGAATACCTCGACTATTCCCCACACGCCCTGATCGGTGAAGTCATCAGTCTGTTACGAGCCAAGGCTCAGGAAAAAGGGTTGAGGTTCGAATCACAATGGATCGGCCCACTTCCTGAAACAATTAAAACGGATCCGACACGACTGCGCCAACTGCTTGTCAATCTGGTCGGCAATGCGATCAAATTTACCGATCAGGGTGAAGTAACCTTGACCGCCAGGATCGATCAAACGGATGAACGGGCCAAGCTGATCATCGAAATCAAGGATACCGGCACAGGAATTCCCGAAGATAAGCAGAAGACGATTTTTGAAGCCTTCCAACAGGCCGACAACAGCATCACGAGACAGTTCGGCGGCACCGGTTTGGGACTTTCTATCAGCAAACAGTTGGCCGTCGCAATGGGAGGCGACATCACCGTTGACAGCACACCGGGAGAGGGAAGCACATTCACCGTCACGATCGATATCGGCTCACTGGCGGGAACAAAAATGCTGGAAGCTCCACTGGCCGATGGCGTCGCCAGTTCAACACGAAACAACCAAAACGAAAACCGGAACTGCAAGCTGTCAACTTCGACAAGAATATTGCTTGTCGAAGATGGCGAAATCAACAGGAAATTGATCCTCGCCCTGTTTAACCAGGCCGGATTGTCAAACGTCGATGTCGCAGAAAACGGAGAGATCGGTATCCAGAGAGCCCGGGAGAAAGAGTATGACATCATCCTGATGGACATGCAGATGCCGATCATGGATGGCTACACCGCCACCCAAAAGTTGCGCGAGATGGGCTTCGAAACTCCCGTTCTCGCCTTGACTGCCCATGCGATGAAGGGAGATTTGGACAAGTGCCTGGCCGCCGGCCGGACCGATTACCTT
>JALWSL010000014.1 GCA_027080405.1 Planctomycetaceae bacterium | reverse complement strand
GGTGAACCTCGTTCACGAACTCGGCAATTCCCTCAACTGTTTTGTCGGGAGATTTCATTCGAATGACCGCCGAGACAGAACTGGGAATTAAATCGGGAGCATCGGCGGCATGTAGTGAGTCGGCGAACAGGAAAAGACAGAGGCCAATTGCGCTCAGTCGACGAGCCAGAATACGCATGATAGAGAATCCTTTTCAGTTGTAGATCATGTGATGATCATGAGGGAGTGTAATCGCGCGATTACAAAAAATGACGTGATGTCTGAATTTCCTTATTCTTGGGAACGGTTTTTGCACAGTTTCCAGACATCCCGTATTGTAACGGGTAAAAGCCGGGTTGGGATCATTTTGGAGCCTAAAAAGTCGAATTATTGTTTGAAAAAAAGATCATTTTTACATCGGTCTTGTAGAAAAAACAAAAAATAGGGTAAAAGTTTCACTAGATGGTAGCATCGCCTTTTCTTCATGAGAATCGACCGGGAATTCATATTCCCGAGAGGGTCAAACCGATCAGGTATGGTAGAATTGAGGGCATGCGCCTCGACAATGTGTCATTGTGATGTCTTGCGATCGTCTTGAGGTGGGGCGGAGCCGATAATGAAACCAGCTGTCATGGATCATATGTTCCGTTTTCCACTTTGCCTGTAATTTTTTCGTGATGGTTCGTGAAGAAACAGCAATATTTTCAACGCCCGGGCTTCCCTCGTGGGGCCAGGAGTATCAGGTTGTCGATTTTCCCCGGAGACCAGAAGACAGGTTCCAGGATCAATTCCCGCCCCGATTGTTACATGCCGGATATCGATTTCGTTAATCCAGCAAGGAAGGAAGCATTCACCATGAACCGGTACAATCCCTACGCGCAGCTACCTTCAAAAATTCTCTGTGGTTTCATTTTTTTTCTGACTTTTGCATTTTTGTGCGGAAATCCGATTCACGCGATATTTGCCCAAACCGCCGAGCAGGCCCAAACCGCAGAGCAGGGAAGTGAGGCTGATTCGGAGGCTGCAAAATCGGAGGCTGCAAAAATTGAGCGGCATCGTAGAAACGTCGCTGTTGCGCTGAATTACTGTCGTGCCTCCTTCCATCGTATCAGAAAGTATCCGACTCAGATTGTCATGGAGGAAGAAAGACAGAAAATCCTGAACAATTTGAATTTGAATGTGATACAGGATGCAGAAATCATCAAACTTTATTCTGACGTCTTGGAGGAAATCGGGCAAATTCAGCTGACCGACAAGGAGGCGGAACTCTATGAGACCAAATACAAAAAATCGCTGAGGCATGAATTGGCCTTCGACACTTTGTCGGTGGGGCTCAATTTGATGACCGCATCCTACATCAATGCCGTGCAGATCGGGGCGAATAGTTGGTGGGATTATCGCAACTTCAAATGGAATCGTGATAATGAAGTATTGAAGTTGGAGAAGACTCGGGTGAACGCAGTGGTGAAAAAGTCTTCGACCTTTCTGGACACTTTCTGGAGATTGGCCCAAAAAAACAATATTCCCGATCGTTGGCTGATTCGCTCGACCGATCTGGACAGTCTGGAGCAGGCGATGAATCAGAAAGATCCGCAGGTTCGATTGCGGATTCTGAAACGGATGCAGCCGTTTATGGAGTGTTATCCACCTTATTGGTACTATCTGGCCAGAACTGAGCAGACTCTCGGACAGATGTTTGAAGCGATGGCGACCTATAACCGGCTCTCTTCGCTTGAGACGGGGCACTTCCGTCGGGACGACATGTTGGCCACCGCTTATGCGAACCAGGCGGTGATTCAGGCCTATCTGGGGCAGCAGACCGCTGCGGTGCAGACAGCGAAAAAGGCCTTGAATGAATCGGCCGAGGTTTGGGAAGCGAACCTGGCTTGTGCAAAAATTCTCCAAAAAGCGGGAGAATTGGCCGATGCAGAAGATGCGATCCTCCGGAATCTGGATGTCGATCTGGAGCGGGAACAGAGTACCGTCACGCTGCTCACCTTTTACTACGACACGAATAATACAACGAAACTGGCAAAATTTCTGGGCGATGAAAAGGTTCTTGCGTATGTTCCTCCTCCCGTTTTGATTCGTCTGGCTTCCCGATTGCCCGAGCAACAGACGCCGCCCCTGGTTTGGACAGCGCTGGCCTCATCGCTGCGAATCGAACCCCGTCTACGTTTTGGTGAAGACAGCATCATTGTCGCTTACCATCCTGTTTGGAAGATCAACCGAAGTAAGGTTTCCCTGCATTTTGGAGACCGTATTATCGAGGGGGAAAAGTTTCGCCAGAATGATGTCGATTACATCCTTTTTCCTCAGGTGGCAGAACTTGGCGGTGTCCTCTCCGGGCCTTCCGAGCTTCCCGCCTTGAAGTTGGAAATTCAATACGGGAAGAAAGATCCGATCCTGCTTGCTTTTTCCGATCAATCCATTTCCGGAAAAACAGGGGGGACGGGGAACCGCCTGGCAACCGATTCACATCGATATCAACTCGTCGCCGCCCAATGGGGGGCAAAGCAGGTCGCTTATGTTCCTCATGCGACTCCCAAAACGGCGCAGAACTCCGGGATTTACGGCAAACTGGAGATCATGCAGGAAATCAAAACAGCAGAAAAGGTCGAGCCCCAACTTGAGGAAAAGGAGACCTCGAAGGAATCAGAACTGCGATAGAAACCGGACATCGTTTTCATAAAGCAGGCGAATGTCGTGAATGCCGTAGCGTTTCATGCAGAGGCGTTCCATTCCCAGCCCGAATGCGAAACCTGATACTTTCTCGGGATCGTAGCCGACTGCTTTGAGCACGTTCGGATCAACCATGCCGGCTCCTCCGACTTCGAGCCAGGTCTCGCCCCATTGCATGTCAACTTCCACAGATGGTTCGGTGAATGGAAAGAAAGAGGGACGGAAGCGGATCGCGACATCGTCCCCGAGATATTCCGTCGCAATCATTTTCAGGACGGTTTTCAAGTGGGACATTGTCACGTCAGTGTCAACATACAGACCTTCCATCTGGTGAAACATGCAGGAGTGCGTAGCGTCGATCGTGTCGGGGCGATAGACACGGCCCGTTGATATGATACGGACCGGAGGCGGTGTCTGTTCCATCACCCGGATTTGCACGGTTGATGTTTGGGATCGAAGTAGCCAGGGGCCTCCGTGACCGGCCTGCGCAACGGCAAGATAAAAATTATCAAGGGGATCTCTGGCTGGGTGATCCTTCGGGATATTCAGAGCGACAAAATTGTGATAATCGTCTTCGACTTCCGGGCCATCTTCAATGTCAAAACCGAGACGCCCGGCGATTTCCTTGAACTCCGAAAGGGTTTGGGAGATTGGATGCCTTTTTCCCATTGAAAAAGGGTGTCCCGGCAGAGTGACATCGATTCCGTCGGTTTTCTTTTCAGGTTTCCCCAGTTCGTTTTTGCGTTCTTCGAGCGCCTGCTCGACAGTTTGTTTGGCCAGATTGAATCTTCTCCCCAACTCCGGACGTTCTTCCCGGCTCGCTTTGGAAAGTTCCTGCTGGATTTCCTTCAGTCGCCCTTTTTTCTTGCCCAGGAAGCGAATCCGGACTTCCTCAACCGCCTTTGCGTCCTGCGCCTGGCTGATTGCCTGAAGGGCTTCCTGTTGATAGGTGTCCAATGTTTCGATTAAATTCATGATCGATATTTTCCCGGAAGATTCGTTTTGGAGACAAGGCAGACCGGGCCAAAAGCTCAAGTCAATAAAAAAACCGAAGCCGGACTGACACAGATAGATGTGCAATCAGACTTCGGCTGTATATTCTGGTCGCTGGCAGGTGAGATCAGCTTGACCCGGCCAATCCGGTTCACGCTATTGATTTTTTTACCTCGGCCATTACTTCGGCAAATACCTCCGGCTGATTGAATGCCAGCTCACTGAGCGATTTACGATTCAGGCCAATGCCCGATTTGTGCAGGGCGTTGATGAATTGGGAATAGCGAACCCCGTGCATTCTGCAGGCTGCGTTCAAACGTGTAATCCACAAACGGCGCATTTCACGTTTGCGAACCCGACGATCGCGGTAGGCGTAAGCCCTTGATCGTACGACCGTTTCCTTCACCGTTCGCAGCAAATTCTTTCTGCCGCCAAAATTGCCGCGGGCCTCACGAAAGAGCCTCTTTTTCGCCTTGTGACGAGCAACACCACTTTTAATTCTCATCTTTTCTCAACTACCGTTTCTTTATCTCTTTATCTCGATTAGTGCCCAATTAGCAGATAACAACGTACTGCAAAGCTATTCGTTATCAGGATCAGGTTCCCGGCTTGAGAGCATCCGCAATTTTCTTGGCAATCGTTCCACAAATGACGCCATCCTGCCGTAAGTGGCGTTTACGGTTACCGCTCTTTTTTCCCATGATGTGACCACGGTTGGCGTTACGATGCTTCACTTTTCCGGTTCCCGTTACCTTGAACCGCTTCTGCATTCCTTTGTGTGTTTTTTGCTTGGGCATTCTGTCACCAATTGATTTGCTGCTAGACTGTCTAAATAACCATGTTGTTTGCTGTTTTTCAGAGGGCGCTACCTGTTTTTCGGCGTAACTGATTTGCATACAAGAAGTTACACTTGCAGTACTGTTGGGAGTTATTCTGTTTTCCCTGCCTTCCTCTGAAACAGAAGTCGAGGAGTATAACAGGCCGCGCCCCGAACTGGTAGCGATATTGATACCTAAAACGGGAAAAAGTTCCCGGACAAAGCCGAACGGGTTCCCTGCTCGCCTTAACTTGCCGGTACGACGAGCCGGAACAACCAGCGTAGCAAAACGGAGCTAACAGGACGAACCCGATACTACTTGGGGGCGAGGATCGCAGACATACTCCGACCGCTTTCCATTCCGGGTGGTTTCTCGACCTTGGCGATGTCTTCCAGGCTCGCAATCATGCTCTCCAGGATTTCCCGTCCCCGCTCGTGATGGGCGTTTTCCCGCCCTCGAAACATCACATTCAGTTTGACCTTGTCCTTGTGAGCAAGAAAATCACGGGCTTTTTTCATTTTGAAGTCGATGTCGTGCTCACCAATTTTGGGGCGTAGACGAATCTCCTTCAGTTGTGTTTGATGAACCTTGGCGTTCTTGCTGAGCCTTTTTTTCTGCTCATACTTGAATTTGCCGTAATCCATGATCCGACACACGGGAGGGTTTTCCTTTGGTGCCACCTCAACAAGATCCATTCCGGCTTCCTGGGCAAGAGCCTTGGCTTCATAGGTGTCGATAACCCCCAATTTTTCGCCATCGTAGTTGATGACCCGTACAGGTGAGATCCTGATTTGCTCATTCACTCGGTGCGAAGTCTCGATTTTGTTTCCCTTTCAATAGTACCAAAAAAACAAACCAGCCGGGCAAATCAGCCTGACAAGACTGATTCTAATGTTACTGGATTAAAATGTCCATATTAGGCTTGGCCAACTACCGCCCAATACGAGTTTGAGACATTCTCCAAACCTGGCTCACATCGTTTTTTATCGATGTTTTTCCTGTTGGTCAAGCAGTTTCAGATAAAATTATGTGCAGGAAACGGAAGCACGAGGGTTTCTTGGAGTGAGAGTCTGTTTCCTTTTCGGTACGACATGGGGAGTCGGTCTTGGTAAAGTAGCCGAAACGTGTTAAAACAGTGGTTGTAATCGGTCGCCGTTCGGTTCATGCAATGCAGGCCGCTACACAGTTTTTGCAACCTTTTGCAGCTTAAATAAAGGCAGGGAGCCAGGAAATGCCGTCCAGTCGTGTGAAGAATCAGTGGTACAGGAAGAATTATATTCCCCTTTGTGTCGGCTTGATTTGTTGTTTTTCTTGTGCCAATTTCCTGTTCGCCAAGCAGAGCCAGGGAAATCAGGAAAACCAGGAAGACAAGGAGGGAACGAGGTCAGAACAGGTTCGGAAAGATCTGCAACTGGAGGAATTGCTCAATCGATTGAAGCAGGTGGGCGATGATGAATTGAAAGTGATCGCCGAACCGAATCAGACTCCCGAGCAGGCTGAGCAGGTCGAAAAGAAACGCAAAGCGCTGGCGCTCTTCATGACGGGGCGAGATCGGGAACACGCCCGGAAATTTAAAACGGCTTATTCTGCCTATCAGGAAGCGATTCAGCTTGATCCGAAATCGCTTTATTTGTATCGCGCGATCATTCCGCTAGCGTTCCGGTTGGAGAAGGTGGAAGATGCGATCAACTTTGCCAAAAAGGCAGTGGAGATCGATCCAAACAATTTCGAATTGCTCAGCCAGTTGGGCATTTACGCTCTGCGCAGACAGGATATTGCGGGATCGATCAAGTATTTTGAAAAGGCGGTCAAGAGTAAAACGGTCGATAAAAAATCGGGCACCTATGTTTCGATTGTCAGCCAGCTGGGACAGTTGTACCTGGCGATTGGTCAGAAAGAGAAGGCAGCCCAGTCGTACCTGGTTGTCTACCAGGCATTAACCCAACCGGATCAATACTCGCTTGATTACCGTACGCAGCGCGCCTTGGAGTCTCTCAAGGGGAACAAGGCAGCGACTTTCGAAATGCTTGGCGAGTTGTTTTTGGCGACAAACAAACTGAAACAGGCGCAGGACTGTTTTGAACGGGCGAGCCAGGCCAGTAGAAGGAACAAGGCCGTCTACAGCTATCAATTGGCCCGTGTGTTGAACAAGCAGAAAAAGTACACGCAGGCTCTCGAAAAACTTCAGGAATACTTTGAGGCGAAGTTGAGTAGCAAGGGGATCGGCCCCTACCTGTTGTATGCAGAATTGCTGACGGCTACCGGTAAGCAGGATCAGCTGCTACCTGAGATCGAAAAGCTGAGTAAAAACGACCCCAAAAACGCGGAGCTGCAACGCTATCTTGCTGAACGATATCTTGATGCCAGGCAGTTCGACAAGGCAGAAGCAATTCTGCTGGAAATTCTCAAGGGGAAAAGCACAGGAGAAGTCCAACTCGGCTTGATGAAAATCTACCGCGCTCGTAAAGATGCTGCAAAAACATTGGACGCCTTGACCGAAGCGATGATGAACGGGGCCAATACCGCCCGACTCGAAGCGGAACTGGAGTTGATCGGGCAGGATAAAAAGTTGGCGGATGAAATCCTGAAAACGGGCGAGGAAAAGATTGACGAACTGAAAGACGATCGCAAAAAGTTCACTCAAAGCTATTTGCTGGCCAAGCTGGCGATGCAGCAAAAGGCATTTGATCAGGTCATTGCTTTTTATCATCGTGCGTTGAAACTTCGCAAAGAACCGCAGATACAGCTGACGCTTTACAACGAACTGACCCAGTTTCTCAATAGTGAGAAGCAGTATGGTAAATCGATAGAAATTCTGAAGGAGGGAATCGATTCCCCCGCCTTGGCGCGATTTCGCAAGGCGTTTCAGCAGTCGCTGGTGCGAACTCTGGTGATGAACGATCAACCTGATGAGGCGATCAAAATCATCAAAGCGATTCAGGAAACCGAGCCGGACAGCCTGCAGTGGGCGTACATGGAGGGTTGGGTCTATTATTCCTCGAAGCAATGGGATAAAGCGATTGAGGTTTACGTTCCACTGTTGGAACGCGCGATCGATGCAGGTGACGCACAGGTTCGTAACATCCGGTACGATCTCTCACGATGTCTGGCGTTTTCCGGCCGGGCTGATAAGGCGATCGAATTACTTGATCAGATGATTCAGGACGATCCGAAAGAGCTGCTCTGGAAATTCCAGAAGGGCTGGGTCTATTACTATTCGAAGCAATGGCCTGCGGCGATCAAGGAATTTCAGGAGATTCTGGCGGATTCCGAAAACGGAATTCAGAACGAAGCGCTGATTCGCCAAACCAAATTTTCTCTTTCTGCCGCTTTTGTCCAGAATAAACAGTTCCGCGAAGGAGAAATCATTCTCGAAAAAATTTACGAACAGGATAAGGAAGATATTTCAGTCTGTAACGATCTCGGTTACCTCTACGCAGACCAGAATAAAAATCTGGCGCAGGCGGAAGAAATGATCAAGAAGGCACTGGATGCCGAGCCGGAAAACAACGCCTATCTCGACAGTATGGGCTGGGTTAAATATCGCCTGGGAAAATTTGAAGAGGCGAAAAAGTATCTGGAACAGGCGGTCAAGGAATCGGAATCGGGAGACGCCGTTCTCTGGGATCACCTGGGCGACTGCTACAACAAGTTGAATCAAAAAGAAAAAGCGGTCGATGCCTGGAAGAAAGCCCTCCAGCATGAATCGGAATCAAAATATCCCGATAAGGAATTGATCAGGAAAATCGAAGCGAAAATAAAGTCGTGACACCGACAGAATCTTTGCTTCGCTGCTGGGGTTGGCGTTGGCTTTCCCGATACGTAGGGCTTTGATGAGCACTCCCGATCGGTCAGAATCCGATTCCTGTTTACAAGAGTGAGATACCTTTTTCATGTTACCGCAATTGGCAATCGCGACGTCATCGATGAAGCTCCCTTTGCGTTCCGCTCTCAAAGCGGCGGCTTTGTGGGAGGTGCAGGGGGTGCGCATTGATGCCCGGGTTGAGTTGAAACCCCGGGAGTTGACTGAAACGGGGAAGCGGGATTTATCGAACCTGCTCAGGGAATTGAATTTGAGATTGGCTTCTCTATCCTTTTCAGTCAGGCGTCCCTTGTATGAACAGGCTGATTTGGACGCGCGCATCGCCGCGATTCGGGAAGCTATGGAATTGGCCGGGAAACTTTCGGTCAGACATTTATGTGTAAAAATCGGAAAGGTGCCCGAAGATCGCAATACTCGGGACTATCAGCAGTTGCACGAAGTTGTTAGCGATTTGGCCCGATTGGGGGATCACGTCGGAGTCGTGTTGACGGTTACTCCGATGGGGGAATTGCCCGAAGTGATGAAAGATTTTCTCGATTCGATTCGTACAGGCCCCGTCGCCATCGACTTTGATCCGGCGATCATGGTTTTGAATGGGATTGATCCGGCGGAATCGATTCGGTTGCTGCATCAGTACATTGAGCAGGTGACAGCCAGAGACGCTGTGCGGGATTTTTCAGGAGGTGGGCGGGAAGTTCCGCTTGGCCGTGGAGAGGTTGTTTGGGATCAAACATTATCAACCTTGGCAGAAATTCCCTACACTGGCTGGCTTGTTGTGGATCGCCGTCATAGTGATCACCCGCGAGAAGATCTTGGTCAGGGATTGAATTATTTGAAAAGCTTGACCGGAGAACTCGGTTGGGTGTAGGAACAGTGCTGCAATAAGTTAAAAGTTCTCTCCTGCCTGCTCTGCGTATTGGGCTCTACCAATAGTGAAATTAGTGAAATGATTTTATGGAACGACAATCTCTTGAGCCTTTGACGGTTTCTCAGTTGACTCAGCAGGTTCGTGAACTGGTCGAATCGAATTTCGATCAGGTTGCCTGTTTGGGGGAAGTTTCCAATCTGGTTCGTGCACGTTCCGGGCATCTTTATTTTACGCTGAAGGATGAAAATGCCCAGATTTCGGCGGTCATGTGGAAATCGCGTGCCCAGCGGTTGAAATTTGAGCTTCAAGACGGTTTGGAAGTTGTCCTGGTCGGTCCCATTCAGGTTTACCCACCCCGTGGCAGTTATCAGCTTAGTGTAGAGCAGGCTTTCCCACAGGGATTGGGGCCGCTTGAACTCGCATTTCGGCAGTTGCAGGAAAAATTGGCCGCAGAGGGCTTGTTCGATCCTGCTCGGAAAAGGCCGTGGCCCCCTCTGCCCAGAAAG
>JALWSL010000013.1 GCA_027080405.1 Planctomycetaceae bacterium | reverse complement strand
TCGCAGGGATTTCTGCAATCTGGACATGACAGGAGGAATAGGTCATGGATGATCGGCTTCAATTGGAAATTCGACAGTCTGCTGAGCGGTTGCTGTCGAAGGAAAAGGCGAAATTTCGCGGTGCCGTCACCTACCGAAAACAGACTGCATAACCTGCAATCCGGGGAATGCACCCTGAAAGCTCTCTCGTTTCTTGACAGTGCAACCGGAATCGATTGAAATTGACACGATCGGAAAACCGTTTCCCGCCACTCATCCAAACCGAAAGTTCCGTCATGCGTACACATCTTGCCGTACTGACTCTTGTTCTGTTTATCACCTGTTCAAGCAGCGCTCAACCAAAGCCGATAGAGATCGGCAACCGGCGGGAACTGTTTGTCGAGGAAACATTGATCGATTCCATGACAAATACGGAACTTCGTTTGCACAAACCGAAACCGCAAAGCGTGGTCATCGTACATGGTGAACCGTGGGAAGGGAGTGGCAGTGGATACCATTCGGTTTTCCAGGATGGCGATTTATACCGCCTGTATTACAAAGCCTGGCAGCTGGATGTGATGCAGGGAAAGGTCAATACCGGCAGCCATCCATTGTATTGCTGTTACGCGGAGAGCAAAGATGGCATTCACTGGAAAAAACCGAACCTCGGCCTTCATGAGTTCAAGGGATCGAAAGAGAATAATATCGCGATGATCAGCAGAAAATTTGGCAACCTCAGTGTTGACGCAGGACACCCGGCTGTTTTCAAAGATGAAAACCCGAATGCGGCAGCCGATGCAAAATACAAGGCGATTTTGCGTTCCTCCGGCAAGAACGGGTTAATCGTTTTCAAATCTCCAGATGCGATCCACTGGTCTCCGCTGAGCGAGGAGCCGATCCTCTCCGGTCTCGGTGCATTTGATTCGCAAAACCTGGCGTTCTGGGATCCGAACATCAAAAAATATCGAGCTTACTGGCGAATTTTCACCGCGGGAACCACCAACGAAAAAAAGTGGAAACCGGCCGGTTATCGAGCCATTCGCACCGCTGTTTCTGATGATCTGATTCATTGGACCGATCAATTCGATTTGCAATATACCGACTCTCCTGACGAACATCTTTACACAAATCAGATCAAACCGTACTACCGGGCTCCACATATTTTGCTCGGTTTCCCGGAACGGTATATTGATCGCGGCTGGTCGAAATCGATGGAGAAACTACCCCAGTTGGAAAATCGGAAGATGCGTTCCAGTGCCTCCCGGCGATACGGCACCGCCATCACCGAAGGACTGCTGATGGCAAGTCGAGACGGACACACATTCAAACGCTGGAACGAAGCGTTCCTTCCTGCGGGATATGGTTACCCCGATAACTGGAAGTACGGCGACAATTACATCGCGTGGCACGTTGTGGAAACGAAATCGCCCATCCCGGGGCAGCCGAACGAACTTTCACTGTACGCTTCCGAAGATTACTGGACGGGCAAAAGCAGCCGCCTGCGTCGTTACACCCTGCGGCTTGACGGCTTCGTTTCCGCTCATGCAGGCGGGAAAGTGGGACAACTGAAAACAAAACCGCTCATTTTTGATGGCTCGGAATTGACAGTCAACTTCAAAACTTCCGCAGCAGGGGGGATTCGCTTCGAATTGCAAAGCGAAGACGGAAAAACGATCCCCGGCTATTCCCTCTCAGATTGCCCCATCATCTTCGGCGACGACATCAACCGCGTTGTCGAATGGAAAAACGGCAGCAACGTCGCTTCACTCTCCGGTAAACCTGTCCGCTTGCTGATCGAATTAAAAGACGCCGATCTGTATTCGTTCCAATTCCGCGGGGAGTAGGTGACTGTTGAACAGGGATCAGCCGGGGTCGAGGTCGTCGCTGATGATTTTCAGGTAGCTGGAGTAGCGTTCTGCGGAAATCAGGCCGTCTGCGACGGCTGCCCTGACTCCACACTGTTTCTCGCTCACATGCATGCAATTGGGAAATTTGCAGAAGCGTACGAAGGGGCGAAATTCGATAAAGTAACCCTCGACTTCTTCGCGAGTTACATCCCACAGGCGGAGTTGACGAATGCCGGGCGTATCGACAACCCAGCCCCCCTGATCCAGTTGATTCAGAATGGCTGTGCGTGTTGTATGCCGGCCTTTGCCGGAATCTGATGACACATCGGAGGTCGCAAGCCCCAGGTTGGGCTGAATCGCATTGAGTAACGTGCTTTTTCCGACACCACTTTGCCCGCTGACAAC
Source organism: Planctomycetaceae bacterium (assembly GCA_027080405.1). Lineage (GTDB taxonomy): Bacteria > Planctomycetota > Planctomycetia > Planctomycetales > Planctomycetaceae > Rubinisphaera. The sequence goes on along the minus strand of JALWSL010000013.1, from coordinate 192 downwards.
CGTTTGATGATCGCGAAGCATTCTCGCCAGTTGCTTTATTCCAAAGCCTGTTATGGCTGATGCAAGAACCGTCTGGTATCCCAATACGGAATATTGACCGAGAACCGGGAGCAACTTCTGCCATACAGCAAAGTCGCATTTACCGACACAGATCACCGGCTTGACACCACCCGTTTCACAACTGCCCAGAAA
>JALWSL010000012.1 GCA_027080405.1 Planctomycetaceae bacterium | reverse complement strand
CGCCAAAAAGAACGCCGAACGTATTTGCTCGATAAGGAAATTTGCGTTCTGGCAGGAAATTACAATTCCCCGGAAGAGAAGAATCAGCTCGCCAAAAGAACATTGGAGTGGATAAAAAAATACGATCCCCAATGCCTCAAGGGAGATGGCATCTACAAACCAACGCCTGGCCAGCCCGGCGTTCTCAGTGGTGCTTTTCTCACCATCAATCCGATGCTCAGTCCGGAAGAGGCAATGAAGCGAAAGCGTGATCCCGATGTGATTCGCTTCAATTCCCACTACCGCTATTCCCTGCTGGACAATCCCGGCAAATACACCGTCGTTGTTGCCTCGTTCTACGGAAATTCAATCACACAGGTTGCCGGGCAAACCGGGCTCAATGCGGAAAAAAAACTGGGGAGCGGGTTCGGATTGGCTGTAGCAGCCGATAAGGCCTGGCAGGTCATGCGGACACTGCGCGAAAAAGAAAATATGGAAGCTTATGTTTTCCACGACCGCAAGCAGTCCATCGTCACAGTCGGCAGCTTCGACAGTAAAGATGATCCTCGAATTCGACAAATATACGAAAAATTTGCAGCCAAGAGAAAACTGGATCCCAAAACCGGAAAGCCTGTCTTCGATCCACAGACCGGCAAGGCGATCTATCTGCCCAGTTCGTATATCCTGCCCAGTCACGAAGGGCAGTGGATGTGCACTTTCGATCCCATACCGAAAGTGATCGAAGTTCCGTACAAGGATTGATTCAGCGCGCGAATCGGGCCAGGGAAAACTCCCTGACCCGATCGATCAGTGCCTCCGTCTGAACAGTTCGAATGAATCAGTCCCAGGACAATGTTCCGCCTGTCTGGTATTCTGTCACGCGGGTTTCAAAGAAGTTCTTTTCTTTGGAAAGGTCCATTGTTTCACTCATCCAGGGGAACGGATTGCTGGAGTTGAACTGCGTCGGCAGACCAATTCGTTCCAGACGTCTATCCGCAATATGCTGGACATAGTCGCGGAACAGCTGTTCGTTCAGGCCCATCACGCCGCGAGGCAGGCAATCGCGGGCATAGGCGATTTCCAGTTCGACAGACTGCATAATCAGGTCCATCACTTCCTGCTGCAACTCGGGTGTCCAGATTTCCGGATTTTCCGCTTTGATACCATTGATCAAATCGATCCCGAAGTTCAGATGGATCGTCTCATCGCGCAGAATGTACTGGAACTGTTCGCCAATTCCGGTCATCAGGTTGCGTCGATGGAAGGAAAGTATCATCACGAAACCGGAGTAGAAGAAAATCCCCTCCAGAATAATGTAGTACCCGATCAGGTTCCTCAGGAATGTTTGCAGGCCTTCCGTCGTGCTGGTATCAAAACTGTCGTTGAGGATATCGGCGGTCAACTTCATTTCAAATTCATCCTTCTGCGTAATGGCAGGGATTTCATGATACATGTTGAAGACCTCTCCCTCGTCCAGCCCCAGGCTGTCTACCACATACAGAAATGTGTGCGAGTGGACGGCTTCCTCAAACGCCTGACGCAGCAGATACTGTCGGCACTCCGCATTGGTGATATGCTTGTAGATCGCCAGCACAATGTTGTTGGCCACCAGTGACTCTGCCGTTGAGAAGAAACCGAGATTCCGCATGATGACGCGACGTTCATCGGCGGAAAGTTTGTTCGATTTCCAAAGCTCGATATCCTTCGTCATCGGTACCTCAGTCGGCATCCAATGATTCGCACATCCGTTGATATAATGTTCCCAGGCCCAGTGATACTTCAACGGCATCAACTGATTTACATCGACCTGCGCACAATTGACAAGCCGCTTCTGATTCGCCTTGAATCGGCCCTGAGGAATGTTTTCAAACTGCTGTTCCTGAAAAGATAAGGTCATCCTGAAACTCCTTTTGGTTAGTGGGCGTTAGGGTGTAGGTATTAGGCGTTAGGAGAAAACGAGGCTAAAACACTTTATTCGTATTACATGATTTTCCTTCTTTCATGATTTTCTTCTAAAAATATTTTCCAGAATTCTGAGCTCCAATTCTGACATTTTGTTTTTATAGTCTTTGCTTTCAGATTCCATTATTTTTTCTCTTGCCCAGCCAAAATAGATGTATTTGATTTCCTCAGGTGTGGCAGGTCGTGAGGATTTATGATCTCTGGTGGAGGCCTTTTCTGTAATAAAAAGCAGCATAGCTTGGTTCACAAGTCACCGTAACTCGTTTTAGATGCTGCAACGTAGTTTGTTGAACATGACCGAGTTAACTTAGTACATGGTCGCTTCGATGATCTAACACCAGACGATTCCCTTTTTTTATTAGTACCCGATTCTGATTTACGTCTTCCACCAGGGCAATCGCATGAAATTATGCTGGATTTGCCGTTAAATATTGCAATAATTTTTTGAAACTCCAACTCGCTTTACGTCGTTTCAGTCTCATGCTC
>JALWSL010000011.1:340-2432 GCA_027080405.1 Planctomycetaceae bacterium | reverse complement strand
CCAGAAACGAAACCCAAAGAGCAACCTTCGTTCGATCAATTCGCTCCTCCGAAACAGTCTGCAGAACAGAGGGTTCCGGCCCCCTCTTTCCAGCAGAGCGCATCGCATCCCGAGCGTCATCATCACGAAACGCCTTTCGACCCGTTTGGCCCCTCTCAAAAAATTCCTGAATCAAAAAAACAGCAGGAGCCCCCTGTTGTCCAAAAAGGGCCTACTCGGGTTTACACGGTAAAACCGGATGAAAGCTACTGGACCATTTCCAAAACTGTTTACGGAACGGTTCGCTATTTTCAGGCTCTGGAACAGCATAACCGGCCGCGTATCGCATCGGCCAAAAAGTTGCGTCCGGGAATGAAAGTCCTCGTTCCCGAGGAAAAATATCTGCTTGCCAAGTACAGCAAGTTGATCCCGGGAGCCCAAAAAACAACAGCTTCCAACCAATCGGAAAATGTTGCCGAAGGTCTCTATTTCACCCCATCGGGACAGCCGATGTTTCGTGTCGGGCCGGAAGATACGCTAAGCGATATCGCTCACAAGCATTTGGGACGCACCACTCGCTGGGTCGAGATTTACAATCTGAACAGGGATCGCATTAAAACCCCTGATCGCCTTAAAATCGGCACAGTTCTGCGTCTTCCGGCTGATGCCAGCCGAATTGCCCTCGCCCCGGAGGCGACCACCAGACGATAAGACTCATGGAGTGGCAGAGATCTTCATGAGGGCACGGGATGGTTGGGCGATTTTTACTGATTGCAACCTTGCTGACAGGGGTCACGCTGATCGCCATCGAATACGAACGCGAATATCGCGAATATCAGACGCTTCGCGCCCGTCAAATCTATCAAAGGCAGATCCTGCTGGAGGAGCAGTCCCGACTACGACTCGAATTACAGCGAAAAACCTGCCAGAACAGATGACATGAAAATCATTATTGAAAGTTCCATCTGCTCGCCTCAGGATAACCGCCGCAAGTTTACGATCCTTCCCGATTTTTGCAAAAAATGGCTGAAAAGATTCTGGAACAGGCCGGTCTCCCATTCCGAACCGGAATTTTCGCCTTCCAGACGGCTTCTGATTGTATCGACGGCCCTTTTTCTCGGATGGGGAATCGTCGCATTGCGTCTGGTTGGCATCTATTTTGGCGAGGCGCAGATGATGAAAGATCATCTTGCCCGTCAACAAACCGCTGTCGAAATCATCCGTGCCCGTCCCGGAGATATTCTCGATCGTAACGGTCATCTGCTCGCGACCAGTGTTGATATGCAGAGTCTGTACGTTGTCCCCCGTCGTATCAAAGATTACAAAGAATTTGCCCGACGGCTGGCTCCGGTGCTTTCCCTTGATCCGCAGAAACTCCAACTGAAGATCGAACAGCACCACAGCAAAGGGTTTCTCTGGATTGCCCGACGGCTTGAGCCTTCCGTCGTCAGAGCGATACACGAATTGCAACTGGATCGAGAGACATACGGCTTTCGCGGAGAATACAAACGGAGCTATCCGAACGGGGCGCTCGCCGTGCACCTGCTTGGATTGCGTGACATCGATGGCAACGGGCATGGGGGTATCGAGCAGGCGTATCAGAAAATAATTTCCGGCAAGGCGGGACGCAGAAGAATCGTCCGTGATTCCCGAAATCGGATTATTCACCTTTACGAAGACCCGCAACAACCTGTTGAACAGGGCAGAACCATCCAACTGACAATCGATTTGCGTATGCAGAAAGTGCTTGAAGAGGAACTCGATCGTTTGATGGAAAAATGGCAACCACGCGGCTGCTGTGCTGTTTTGTGCGATCCCCGCTCCGGCGAAATCCTCGCTCTTTCCTCGCGCCCCAATTTCAATCCAGAAGATGCGGAGACATTTCGTGACGATGCCTGGATGAATCGCGCCATTGCGTGGTCGTACGAACCGGGTTCAACTGTCAAACCACTCATCGTTGCTTCGGCTTTGCAGCAGAAGGTGATCACAACCGAATCGAGCTTTCATGCTCATTGGGGAAAATACCGTATGGGGAATCGGGTGTTGCACGATTCGCATCCTTATGGCCAGTTGAGCCTGGCGGAAATACTGATTAAATCGAGCAACATCGGAA
>JALWSL010000011.1:0-330 GCA_027080405.1 Planctomycetaceae bacterium | reverse complement strand
CGGAGTGGCTCAAATTGGAGAGAGAGTGACCAACGCCGGCCTGTACGAGTCGTTACAGCGTTTTGGCTTCGGAATGAGTACCGGAAGTGGATTGCCGGGCGAATTGGCGGGAACTGTCCGGCCGTTATCAAAATGGAATGCGTACTCAACCGGTTCGATCCCCATGGGGCAGGAATTTTCTGTCACGGCGCTACAGATGATTGTCGCCCACAGCGTACTTGCCAACGGAGGGATCTATCAACAGCCGCGATTCGTGTTGAAAATCGGCCGCAAGGATTCACGATCGCTTTTCCCGGGATTGCAAATGAGACTGATGGATTCGGAAATCAG
>JALWSL010000010.1 GCA_027080405.1 Planctomycetaceae bacterium | reverse complement strand
TTGAAGCACGGCCTGACAATATGCGCTTACGAGGCTGCTAAAAAAGCAACACGTGATGGTGCATCGATGCAGGAAGCGATTGATCGCTTCGATGAAATTGCCACGGCCAAGGGAATCTCAGACGCATCCATCAGTTTCAGCCCCAGCTTCGACACGACAACTGCATCTGGTACAGAAATTACCGTCCGGGTCACAGCCCCTGCCGAGTCCAATTACGACATGCCCGTAGATTTTTACCTCAACAGAAATTTAAGTGCGGAGGTTACAATGGTTCGTCAGCAATACTGATGCGATATCGGGGAAATTCAGATTTCGAAAGGCAATCTCACCATGATAAACTCTCAAAAAATAATTCGGAATCGATCCTGCTCAAGTCATACCGATTGGAGCTCCCGAAACGGAGCCATGCTGGTGCTTATCGCGGTCATGATGTCGATCTTTCTCGTTTCACTGGTCTTTACTGTTGATGTCGCCTACATGCAGCTTGTCCGCACAGAGTTGCGAGTCGCCGCGGATGCCTCTGCCAAGGCAGGCATGGAAGCGCTCACACGAACTGAAAGCACCTCCGCGGGGATTGCCGCAGCGAAAGCGTTGGTCCAACGCAACAACGTTGCCGGGCAACAAATACAAATCTCCGACGACGATATTCAATTTGGCCGAACGGAAGTCAACAGCGATGGCAGCTGGGCTTTTCTGCCAAACGAACAGCCTTATTCAGCCATTCAGGTTACCGTCGGGATGACGGATGATTCTCCCAATTCGACGGTACCGCTTTTCTTCGGAAGAATTCTGGGACAATCCAATTTTACTCCTCAGCACACTGCCGTGGCGGCGAACCTTGTCCAGGAAATTATCTTGTGCCTGGATCGCTCCCATTCGATGTGTTTTGATGAATCGGGATACAGTTGGTCTTACCCCTCCGGCACACCTGATTACCCCTCTGGATACATTACACCCCCCAATCCTGTTGGAAGTCGCTGGGCGGCTCTTGACGGGGCGATCCAACGATTCGTCTCCACTGTCGGTTTACTTCAAATCCAGCCCGATGTCGGTGTTGTCACCTGGGGATCGGATATCGTTCTCAGTTCCTACTGGTATCCCTACACCGGGCATTACACTCCCGCCACGATCGTCGATGTCCCGTTGGGACAAAATCTGGGGAGTATCAATGCTGCAATTGCAGATAAGTATAACGACATCATGATGGGGGGCACGAACATGTCTGCGGGAATCGACAAGGCTGTCGAATTGCTGACAGATCCTTCAACAAACTCGCTTGCCCAAAAAACGATCATTTTAATGTCAGACGGACAATGGAATACGGGACGCGATCCGATCGAAGCTGCGCAGGATGCAGCCGATGCCAACATCACCATTCATACGATTTCGTTTCTTGCAGCTGCAGACCAGTACACGATGGAACAGGTCGCTTCAATTACCGGGGGACGATCTTACGTGGCTCCAGATTCCGAAACCCTGGAAGATGTTTTCGAAGAGCTCGCCAAAATGCTCCCTGTTGTTTTAATCGATTGACCCGGAACATCAAGCATCATGAATGACCTGACGATTCAAGCAAACAGGAGACGTCATGCGAACAAATCCCTGTAAACAATCCCAAACTGATTCCTCCCGTCAGCGAAACGGAGCGGCTGTTGTCGAATTTGCGTTGACGGCTCCCATTCTGTTTCTGCTCTTTCTTGCCGCGTTTGACTTTTGTAGATTGAGCATGATCACGCATACTGCAGAACAGGCCGCCTACGAAGGGGCAAGGCGTGGAACACTCCCCGGAGCCACCGCGGCGAACGCCCAACAATCCGCAGAAGATGAACTGGAACGAGTCGGATTACAACAGGCCGTCGTTACGGTCACTCCCACGGATATCCGTTCGACGACAGAAGAAGTGACCGTCCAGGTTCGCATTCCCATGAACGCGAATGGCTGGATCACTCCCACGGTTCTGAAAGATGCGTATATTACGCGTTCCTGTACGCTGTCTCGTGAATACGTTTCCTCTTTTTAAGAGTCTCGGAATCCACTGCTTTTCAGCAGGCCCGATTACATGGGGATGAAGGAGCGATGAACGAGATCACCAGACCACCCAGGGAAATGGCGATCCAATCATGAACGGCGTTGACCATCTGAAACGGCCACGACTGTCTCCACCAGACCGCTTCGCCAATCGGGCCATAAAAAGCGACAAGAAGCCCGACAAGCAGAAAAAAAGCAAAACGGCTCGACCAGCCGGATAGTGCGTTATTGACCAGGCCAAGCAAAAAACAGAGTGCGATACAAGTCAGCATAATGTGACTGAAGCCGGAAATGGAGGGCAATCGCATGAATTGGCACGGCAATTGCATTGTAGCAGGATCGGTGTTTGAGACCAGTACGGTCTCGTTATGCGCAGGGATATTTGCAACTTTAACTGGAGCCTT
>JALWSL010000009.1 GCA_027080405.1 Planctomycetaceae bacterium | reverse complement strand
CAAATATTCCCAAAAGAAGAATCAACTCGTTCAAAAGGGACTGTTGAACGAGTTGATTTCCTTCCGTCTCCCTTTTCCGCAGGAATTATCCACAGAATTATCGCAGGAAAACCGCTTTTTTTCACACCAGGCAGACATTTCCCCTGTTTTTGTTCTAGGTTTGAGATGCTTGGGAAGAAATCGATTCAAAATCTTTCAAACGGAAAAGATGGCCAAGCCTGTTTTGGAATTCACAGACCTGAAAAGCACGGGAACATGCCGATGTCAACAACATTTGGAAACCAGGCAATAATCGACGATCGCCGTAAAGCGAATTCAGACTACTCCGGCCCGGAGCGAAGACAATTTCGGGACTCCCATTCCGAAATGAACCCGCAAGTGAGCGAACTGGCACAGGCGGTGGATCAATACAAGATGAACCACCGCAGGCGGTTCATTACCTATGAAGAACTTCATAGCGTGATTGTTTCACTGGGATACAAAAAAGAGCCTGAAACCACCGCAGAATAGCATCTGCCACATAAACATAAACACTGTTGCAGATTGCCTCCCGGCAAACTGAGCGGTGATGACAGAAACGAAACCGGTACTCCCTCTCCCAACCGGCAATCTTACAGAGTCAGGAAGTTTTCCAGCAGTTTGATTCCCGCTTCTGTCAGGAAACTTTCCGGATGAAACTGGACTCCGTAAACCGGAAACTCACGGTGCCTTAACCCCATCAACTCGGCAGGATGGCCCTCATCGGCAGACCAGGCGGTCGGGATCAGGCAATCAGGAAGCGATTCTTCCGGCACAATCAAACTGTGATAGCGGGTTGCAATCGCAGGATTTTCGATTCCCCGGAACAGGCCCTGTTCGTCGTGCCGAACGGAAGAAACCTTGCCATGCATGAGTCGGTCAGCGCGAACAACTTCAGCTCCATAGACTTCTGCGATCGACTGGTGCCCCAGGCATACCCCGAGCAGTGGCTTTTCCGGACCAAACCTGCGTATTACATCGCACGATAACCCTGCCTGCTTCGGAGTACACGGCCCGGGAGAAACAATGATTCTCTCCGGATCCAGTTCCGCTATTTCCTCCAAAGTGGTCTGGTCATTTCTTGCGACGGTGATTTCCAGATCGGGATCAATCTCACCCAACCGCTGCACGAGGTTGTAGGTGAAGGAGTCGTAGTTATCGAGAACAAATATCAACGGAAAAGTACCTTCCTAACCGGCGGGACGTCTCGGTGGTCCGAGTTTCACCAAATCAACACAACGAACCACCCGTCCGCTTTCGGGTGCAACGCAACCGGCACAGGCAGAAACGGCGGAAATGACGAATCGATAGTGCAGGTTGTAATCCGCATCAATTTCGACCTCCAGTTCGTCTGCAAACGGGTTGTCCCGCCTGCCAACCAGGTTACCAATTTCCGCATTGAGACGATCAAAAGCCAGGCTGTCGTTACCCAGTTGCCTTTGATTCATCTGCACACCGGCAAGTGATCCGTCTTCGTTGGCAATCAATCGAACCTTGATGGGAGGGGGCGTGATGTCAGGACTTTCGGTCGCCTGTTGCCCGATCGGCATATTGATGTTGAAATCTCCTTCCACCGGAATAATCTTCAATGTCAACATGAAGAAGATCAGCAGTTGAAAGACGACATCGATCATCGGGGCCATCTGGGCTTCGATTTTCGTTGCGGCAACTCTTGACTCGCGTATTTTCATGGTCGAAAAACCCTGCTCTATCTTATCAACTGTTTGGCTCGAAGGGAAAACTTTTCAAACCCCGCCTCCTGGGCCAACTTGATCAATTCCTGTACCAGACCTGTCGGGGTCTCTGCGTCTGCCCGTATTTCAATAATCATGTCCTTGTGGCCGCCCGGACCATACAGGGCTTCGGCAACACGCTTCTCTTCTTTCAGACGTGGGCCATATTCCAGCACAGGCGTTTTGCTGTCCCCCTCAAATACGTAGGCGGTAGGGTCTGTCTTTTCCCCCTCTTTGTCCCGAACAAAACCGACATTGATTACGAGAACCTTTTCCCGGGAGACGACCGGTGGCCGGGCCAGTTGATCGCTGGGAAGCTTGACGCGCTCATCGGCTTGAGTCTGTTCAAAATTGGTCACCATCATAAAAAAGGCGATCAACTGAAAGACGATGTCGATCATCGGAGTCATATCCGGCTCGATCACTGACGACTCATGCTTTTTATATCTCACTCATCTTCTCCTGAAAACTACCAACGCTGCCCCTGCACGCGGCAACAGGCTCCGTATCAGACTACCCGGGGGAGTTCAGAACAGCCCCGGATGCCATGCGATACGCAGCACAGGATGACAAGAATTTCCTACTGTTTGCCCATAGGCAACCGGCCCATCAACCCCTCACTGACCATACCAACTTCCAGCATATAGCGAGAGACCCGATTGCGCAGAATGCTATAGGCGATCAT
>JALWSL010000008.1 GCA_027080405.1 Planctomycetaceae bacterium | reverse complement strand
CTCCTCGGGAATTGTGGGATCCGAATCCAACTGCCCACGAAGTGTCAATACTCCAGAGGCAATGCTTAGATCGAGACTCTCCGGGCTCACGCCAGGAATTTCGGCGGTGATCAGGTATTGATCATCCAACTCGTACAAATTGACAGCCGGGAACGCACGCCCGGATCGCGCACCACGAACCGAAAAACTCATGCTCTGCAGAAGACGATCCATCTCCTGCTCAAACTCCTGCAAAGCCCCCCAAGCGTTCCCCCATCGAAAAACGGGCATCGCAACTCTCCAAAAAGAAAACGACAACTTAAAGATTCACGTTGATGGCAGAGCAAATTGTATGCCAGAGTAACCAACTCGGTAAAAACGAGAGACCCAGCCGCAACTACTTTTACTTCAAGCGGTTACAGAAACAGCCCGCAATTGCCAAGACAAATGGAACCGCATAATTTCTGCCGATTTTCCTGCCAGAGTGGCAGTTGAAGGATAAGCAACACGTTCAGGCAGGTTCTTTGCTGATACTTGCTGCCAACGCCGCAGCCAATGCCATGAATCCTGTTGTCTATTCTACGGTCACACTTTTTGCGAGATTTCTCGGGCGATCGACGTTGCAATTTCTCAGTAACGCGATGTGATACGAAAGCAACTGCAAGGGGATCGAGGTGATCAGCGGCTGGAGATATTCTTCGACATCGGGGACATAAATGACATCATCGGCCAATTCGGCAATTTTTTCGTCTCCATGACAGGCGATCGCAATAACCGGCCCCTTGCGTGCTTTCACTTCCTCGAGATTGCTGATGACCTTGGGATAGATGCCACATTTGGGAACGACGAACACAGAGGGCGTGTTTTTGTCGACCAGTGCCAGCGGCCCGTGCTTCATTTCTGCAGCGGGGTACCCTTCTGCGTGAATATAGCTGATTTCTTTCAGTTTCAGGGCGCCTTCCAGAGCGACCGGGAAATTGTACAATCGTCCCAGATAGAGGAAGTTGTTCTTCTCGGAGTATTTTTCTGCGACATACTTGACCATTTCGTGGCATTTCAATGTCTGTTCCATCAATTCGGGAATCGACTGCAATCCCCGGATGATCCGTTTACCGGCTGGATAGGAGAGATGTCTCATTCTTCCAAAGAATAATGCCAGCAGTGTCAGAACAGTTACCTGGGAGGTGAAGGCTTTTGTTGATGCGACGCCAATTTCCGGGCCGGCGTGTAAATAGATACCGCCATCAGCTTCCCGGGCGATCGTTGAACCGACCACGTTACAGATCGCCAGTGTCGGATGCCCTTTCCGTTTGCATTCCCGCATTGCTGCGAGTGTATCGGCAGTTTCGCCGGATTGCGTAATGGCGAAAATCATCGTGTTTTCCGACATGGGCGGATTTCGGTAGCGAAGCTCACTGGCGTACTCCACTTCCGTAGGAACTCGGGCAAATTCTTCGAGCAGGTATTCGCCAACGAGTCCGGCATGCCAGCTTGTCCCGCATGCAGTCAGAACGATGCGATCAATCCGGCGTAACTGCTGGGCGGTCATATTCAAACCACCGAACACCGCGGTTGCTTCATCATCGTTAAACCGGCCACGCAGTGCATTTTCGACTGCACGGGGCTGCTCGTAAATCTCCTTGAGCATATAATGTTCGTAATCGCCGAGATCCGCATTGCCATCGCTCTGCTCGATGATTTGAACCTTTGGATCGATGGCACCTGTATCCCGATGGACAATCTTCAAATCGTCGGCTGTGATCACGGCCAACTCGTTATCGGAAAGATACACGACTTCATCGGTATGCCCCAAAAGTGGCCCGGCGTCACTGGCGACAAAATGCTCCTTGTTGCCAATTCCAATAACCAGCGGGCTGCCTACTCGGGCGACAAACATTGTATTGGGCACATCACGAAACAGGACGACCAGTCCGTAGGTCCCCTTCAACTGTTTGAGTGTCGCCTGTAGCGCGTTCAGGCAGCTGGTGGCGTCCGCCACGGAGCCGTTCTTTCCAAGTTGCTCTCTGTACTCATAGGCGAGCAGATGGGCAACCGCTTCCGAATCGGTCTCCGTTTTGAATTCGTATCCTTTCTCCTGCAAGGCGTCCCTGAGTGACGTGTAATTTTCTATCACGCCATTATGCACAAGACAGACCTCTCCTTCGCCGCCGAAGTGGGGATGTGAATTGGCATCGTTCACCTCGCCATGCGTTGCCCAGCGTGTATGTCCAATTCCTAATGTCCCCGTAACAGGCCGCTCTGCTACCAACTGGCTCAATTCCGGAACCCGCCCCGCTTTTTTACGCAGGGCGAGTTCTCCTTCGTGCATCACGACAATTCCCGCACTGTCATAGCCCCGGTACTCCAGTCGATGCAAACCGTCCAAAAGTATATTCTGGGCCTCCTGATGCCCAATATATCCGATAATGCCGCACATTTAATTTCTTCCTGAAAACG
>JALWSL010000007.1:2046-2439 GCA_027080405.1 Planctomycetaceae bacterium | reverse complement strand
CACTTTCTCGATCACAGGCGTTGCAATCGGTTGCGTTGCCAGCCGATTTGCGTAGAGAACTTGCTCAACTCGATTGGCGATTACGCTGGGTCAATCTGGTAAAAGGTTGTGGCAGCTTGCTGTTTGGTACGCTGCTTCTGGCTTCCCTGTTTCTGGTGATCGATTTTTTTGTGCCACTCCCCGGAACGGTTCGCTTCATTTTTTTGGCCGCTTTGACAATCACCATCGCCTGGCTGCTTTACCGTTGGCTTGTTGTTCCGTTGAGTCGCAAACGGCGGTGGGCGGAACTCGCTTTTCTGATCGATCGTTCTTTTCCCGCGCTGCAGGAACGGGTCAGTTCAACGGTTGAACTTTCCATGCTGAGCGAACAGCAACAGCACATCAGTTCTGAAT
>JALWSL010000007.1:0-2036 GCA_027080405.1 Planctomycetaceae bacterium | reverse complement strand
TCAATGCTCACAGAAGAACAACGCCGACTCAGCTCCGAATTTATGGTGAACCGCCTGCAGCAGGAAACCGACAGACGATTGTCACGGGTTGACTTGTGGGAATGTCTTTCCCTGAATTCGATGGCTTACGCTCTCGCGGCAGCAATCATTATTTCGGTTGTTCTTTCCGCCCCGATGCTTTTTTATTCGGGAGGGTATTCGCTGCTCTGGAAGCGGCTTCTCACTCCGTGGGCGAACCTGGATTCTGCCAGCAATCTTACGTTTGAAGTCGAACAGGGAGACCGGACTGTTCCGCGGGGCGACGATGTTTTCATCCTCGCCAAACCGGTCTGGCGATACCGTGAGGGAAAAGTTCCGCGAGAGATCAATTTAACCTGGACCGATGCCCGAGGTAAAACCGAATCGCGGGAGATGTCTTTCGATGCCCGTCAAGGGGCGTATGTCGGCAAAATTCCCCAGGTTCTTTCGCCCCTCACTTATGTGCTGCACGGTTCGGGAGCCAGATCGCGAAAATTCAGCATTCAGGTGGCCGATCGCCCGCGACTGGTCGATGTCCGACTGGCAATTGAACCACCCGCCTACACAGGCATGGAAACCCGGGTCAATGAAGGCGCGATGGGAACAATTCGCGCAGTCCAGGGATCCCGCTTGATCGCAGAAATCACTTTCGAACATCCGGTCGAAAAAGTGGAATGGCGATGGAAGACGAACCGGGATCAGCTAACAGGAGGCTTAACGGGAAAAGAAATACCGGCGATGGAAGGCGATTCTGGCCAGCAATCGGATTCCCTGCGGTTTCCCAAAACTTTTCTGCAGGGTCTGCTTGCCGAAGATCGACTTTCCGCCCGCATTGTTGCAACCGCCGATATGTCCGACTCGTTCACCTTTCGGGCTGTCAGTGCGGACAAACTGGAAAATATCAACGAGCCGGATCGCATGATTCAGATTATCCCGGATCGGGCGCCGCGTATCGATATTTCCGGTGATCGCGATCCGATACGGGTGCGTTCGGACGATATCATTCCAATCGATATTTCTGCCGACGATGATTTTGGCGTTCGGGAAGTTCAGATCGTTGTCGAACATCTCTCGGCTGGTTTGGAAAGCCCGGAAATCCTGACCTGGAGTTCTGAAAAAACAGGGGAAACGGTCAAGGAAGTTTATGATCATTTCGATCTGGACTTGTCACAGTTTGAACTGAAGGGTGGCGATATTCTCGGTTACCGGGCCGTGGCCCGCGATGGTCGTCCGGTTCCTGAACCGAATGAAACATGGACGTCCCGACGAGTGGTCATGATCAGCAAAGATGTTGCACCGCTGGCCGGGCAGATCGTCGAAGAGTATTACGAACAGATGCGCAGGGCAATCGACGCGGTCAAAAGCGAGATGACGAAACTGCGTCGCGATGTCGAAGAAAAGCGCCGGGAACTCGACCCCAAGCCGCGCGACATGGTGAGGGAAACCGTCAAGGAAAAACGACCGGACTGGCTAAAAGACGAACTCTCACTCTCTCTCAAGCTGGAAGAGTTGAGCCGCAAACTCCGTCAACGCCCCATTACCGAACAGCTTTCTGAACAGAACGCGAAGCCGGCCCGGAAACTTCTTGATGAAGCCGCCGAGCAACTGGAAAATTTTGAAATCGACCAGAAATCGAATCCGATTGAAATGGTTCGTGAACACGAAAAATCGCTGCGCGACGCAGAAGGATTGTTGACCCGTCTGCGCAACCAGCTTGATGACGCGGAACGGATCGAACAGGAACTGGTCAAGGTACAGCAACTGGCTCGCCGGGCGAGAAATCTGGCAAAAGATGCAGCCGAGATCAATCAGGAACAGCAGGCCTCACAGGAGAACCGGCAGGTAGCGCAACAGAAATCGCAACAGGAGGCATCCCGACAGGACGCGAACGGAAAATCCTCGGATGAACCGGCATCGAAAACTCCGCAACAGATGGAAAACCAGCAGGAGGAACAACCGGAAACTGCATCTCTGGAAAAACTTCAACAGGAGCACGCTGAACTTTCAAAGGATTTGGA
>JALWSL010000006.1 GCA_027080405.1 Planctomycetaceae bacterium | reverse complement strand
ATGGATATCACCTACCTCCCGATGGCCCGCGACTTCGTCTAGCCGGTTGCCGTGGCCGACTGGCTCCGCTTCTTGTGCAATATGTTCAATTCCGATTGCCGCAACAGTTTTGCGCAGTAATCCATTGCGGTGCTTCTCGACAAATACACGATTGCCAATTCCTCCGTGAAAGTGGCCGGAAGAAGCGACAAATACCAGATTGCGTTCAAGTTTTTCCTCTCTTTGGGAGAAATATTGAGCCAGTGAGAGAAGGATGGATAACCCCGAGGCATCTTCAACCGCGCTGGCAAACGGGGCGTCGTGATGACAGGTGAGAATGATCGACTCTTCACCGGTTCCCGGCACGGTCGCAACAACATTGTGAGATTCGATGGGGCTGGTTGTCCCGGTACTTTTCAGGATCAGGGTATCCCCACGTTTCGAAAGTTCGACCAGTTTGGCCCCCGATTCTCTTCCGACCCAGACCGCTGGAAGAGTTTTTAAATGACCATCGTAAGGAACGTAGTGTTGCGCTCCATCGATGGGAGAATCTGCCAGAATTCCGACCAGACCGACGGCTCCACGTTTGTGCGCTTCATAGTAGGCAGGAAAATTGGTGATCAGCCAATTGGCGCAATGCAGGGAACCATCCGGGATGCTCTGTTTCGGATCATTGATGAAATGGGCCTTCTCGGATAGGGCGGAAGCGGAAAGATCGCCAAAGCGGAGATTCATCACCGCTATTTTTCCTTCCAGCTCCTGCTTGCCAATTTCTTCTGCACTTCCCGTACCGATGAAAACGGATTTTGCTTCGATCCCTTCTTCAAGTGTCCACGCGGTGTAGGGAACCGAAAAACAGGGAATCTGTTGATGCGATTCGGCAACGAGAAGTTCAGAGTGATCCAGGTTCCAATAGTTGACATCCACAGGTTCAAAATGGATGTCGCACAAGCCGAATTCCTGAAATTGATCAGCCAGATAGCGTTCCGTGGCCAGATTCTCTGGGGAACCAGGTCGGCGGATTCCGAGTGAGACAATTTCATGAATCCAGTTCATCATTGCATCAGGCATCTGTCCTGTTTCCTCTTGCAAAGTTCATTCAAGCTGTTTCTTGAGCCAGTTGGTGATAATTTCTTCTGCACTTTGATTGTTGCCTTTTTGACGATCAATCAGTGACAGGTCTTGAGCGCGAACGACACGTTGAACGAACCGGCTTAGCCTGGCGTTCACATTTGCTGGCGAGAAAACAGATGGGTGGACAACAACACAATCCCAGGTCGGCTTACCGAAGTTCAAGGAGTAATTCAGCACCCAGCTGTAATCGTTGAAATCCTCAGCGGGAGAACCTTGTAACGCATTGGGGGGAATTGCAATCAGAACGAAATCCGGTTTTTGTGGGCGAACGATCTTTTGCGAATCGGCACGTATCTGCTTTAAGGATTTTCCTTGAACATCCCAGGAAATAATTTCCAATTTTGCTTTTGGAGCAACAGTTTGAAATGCCTGCCGGATGATTTTATCCATTGGAAACATGGCGATAATTTTGATCGGTTTATTCGCCTTGATTCGTGATCGGGTTTGCGGAAGGATTGGCAAAGGCGGTTCTACATCTTCCAGGGAAACAGTTTCCCCGGTGATCGATTTGACAATCATCTCGGCGATTTTCTTATGGCCGTCCATATTGGGATGAATTTCATCACTGAGCAGGAACCGCCATTCCTGTTCGTCCTTTTTGCGTAGCAGATTCATCTGTTGATAACAGTCGCAAAGCGGCACATGATTTTCGCGGGCAACTTTTCGGACGACATTGCAGTATTTGATCAACACTTCGGTCGGTCGTCTTGCTGTGCTGATGACATTGTTCGGAGTGCACAGTAATACTTTTGCACCAGTTTTCCTGCATTTTTGGATGATCGTTTTCAGATTTGCTTCGTAGGTTTCTATCGGCACGCGAGTCATATCGTTCAAGCCGAACATCACTGTCACCAGTGTTGGTTTGTGTTTCAGGACATCTCGATCTATTCGATCCAACGCATTGACAGTCGTATGCCCGCTGATCCCCGCATTAATCATCGTCAATCGGGATTGGGGATACAGTTTTCTGATCGCAATCCCAACCATATCGGTATAGGCACGACGGGATCCGGTGTGATAGTAAACCCCGGTCACACTATCTCCAAAGCAGACGATGGTAACCGGTTCGCCTGATTGCAACCGTGTTACGGTTTTGGGGAAAGCAGGTTCTGCCGTGAACCCTGTTGTGCCGAACAGGGCGCAGCAAATAAGGGATAGAAAAAACGCATTCAGCATTCGGGCGGTTAATCGCATGGCAGGTATCCTTCGATGGCGTGCAATGTGGAACTTCGACTGTTCCCCAGTATCGATAAACACATTTTCCAATTCGACCGCGACCAGAAAAAGGAACATCAGTTCTCTGCCGGAATTGTCACACCTTGGGGCAGAAAGTTGATTTCGCGGTCATTCGGGACTTTTTTACCGGGGGTGCAACGGCCGTTTTTTACTTGTTGATCCAACAGTCGCAACAATTCTTTGACCTTGGCGGGATGTTTATCGAGCAGATTGTTTTTTTCCGCTCGATCCTCTTTCAGGTTGAATAATTGCATCGGCGGCAAGCCCTGTTTGATTGCGATGTTATCTTTGGGGGCGCTCCAGCCGCCACTTCCCGCACAAAGACAGAGCTTCCAGTCTCCCTGACGGATCGCAAAACGCCCACTGATCGAATGACTGATCAGCGAGTCCCGGCAGGAAGAATCAGCACCATCAAAGACGGCCAGCAAACTGAAGCCGTCTTCCCCGCCAGTGCTTTTTCGCGGTTGCTGGGTCAACTCTTGCAACGTGGAATAGATGTCTGTCAGGCAGGCCATCGCATTTGTCTTTTGACCGGCCTTAATATGGCCGGGCCAACGAACAATCAACGGAACACGATGCCCCCCTTCATAAATATCGGCTTTGTGACCACGGTAGCCGCCACTCGGGTCATGTCCATGTTCTTTGAGAAGCGGAAAATTTGCCTGGGGAGAACAGCCGTTATCGCTGGTGAAAAAGACGAGCGTATTCTTATCGATCCCGTTTTCCCTTAATGCAGCAAAAACCTCTCCCATATGATGATCAACCTGCATGACAAAATCGGCGTACGGGTTAATCTGGCTGGCTCCCTTGAAAGGCGGTATCGGAACAATAGGGGTGTGCGGAGCCGGAAGTGCCAGATAAAGAAAAAATGGTTTTCCCGTTTTTGCATTGGCAGCCTGTTGTCTGATATGTTCAATTGACTTTTCAAAAAGATGCGGCAGAACCTGATGAATATGAAAATCGGCACCAATCGGGCCTTTGCGATACCAGCCGTAGCGATCCTCTTTGCTGGTGACTCCTTCTTCCCGGTTGGGCAGTGCGGTAACGTGGCCGGTATCGACCCAAACATAGGGCGGCATATCGAGTGATCCGCAGTGACCATAATATTGGTCGAATCCGTTGATGTCCGGGCCATTTTTTACCGGTTTGGTGAAGTCGATTTTCCCATCCACCTTGTGCCAATCCCAACCGAGGTGCCATTTTCCGATCATCGCCGTATGATAACCTGCGCTGCGCATCAAGTGACCCAAAGTGGGGCGATCTGCAGGAATGAGATGTTCGCTTTCTCCCCACAGAACGCCTTTGGCGAGACGCGATCGCCAATTGTAGCGACCGGTGAGCAGACCGTAGCGGGTTGGCGTGCAAACGGAACTGGGGGTATGGGCATCAAAAAATGTGATTCCTTCATCAGCCATCGTCTGTAAATGAGGTGTCTTGATTTTGCAATTCGGGTTCGTTGGCGAAATATCCCCGATCCCCAAATCATCAGCCATGATGACAATCACATTGGGACGATCCGCCGCAAGAATGGTCGCTTCGTTTGCAAGCAGAATTGACAGAATTGAACAGAGAAAAAAAATGGTCTGGTACACGAGTGATTTATCTGTTTTCATTTGTTTTTTTCCTGGTCTTATTCTTGTGGGCACTCACGATTTGAGAGCATCTTCTCTACGCTGGAAGGACATGGTAACGTCGATAATGCCCTGTTTGGAACCGACAGGGCAGTGTATTCGACAGGTCCTCCCAATTTGCTTTTTTGTTGGTCGATATGAAGTAGCTGTTTGCAATTGTTTTGATACGCCGATTCAACTTTTGCAAATCCGTCCGCAGTCTCTTGCGGGACAAAGTTGATACCTCATGTGGCGACTGATTTCATTATTCAGAAAGAGGAGTCGTAGTTATCCGGTCCCTTTGTAGGTACATGTGTGCATAAGGGTAAATATTAATTATCCTGGAAAACGGCCCGAAAGAGATTGACATTATAAAAGCACGTTGTACCCTGAATCCTCAGGCGCTCAACGTTTTCCTGTTTTCCCGATCTTCTTTGGGGAATGGAGTTTCTTTCAAGCTGAATTCCGCCGGGCCACCCCGTTGGGGTAATCAATGTTCCCGTTATGCTCGTCGATGGTCTTTCGCAAAGGTTTATATCGCCATGCCTGTTGTTCCCAGACTCTTGCCCTGTTTGCTTCTTCTGCTTTCTGTTGGTTGCTTTGGTGGTGGTGCAGAGAGGCCGGATATGGGCCAGGTTGAGGGTGTCGTTACCCTCGACGGTGAGCCGCTCCCGGGAGTTGTCATTCTGTTCAAACCGGAAGTTGGTCGACAATCGCGCGCCAAATCAGATGAAAGCGGCAAGTACAAAGCGATGTACATGATCGATGAGCCAGGTGTCAAAGCTGGTCCAAACTGTAATGTGACAGTCGAATGGGATATCGATGAATCCGGCCCCGCCATTCCCGCAGAGTGGGGACCATCAGCCGGAAAAAAAATGGATGTAAAGGCCGGGGAAGTAAACGAGTTTAATATCGACATGGTTTCCAAAAAGTAATCTTTCCGGGGGGGAGTTCTTTCGGGATTGAAAGATATTTCATAAGGGTTTTCTCTTGCGTTCGGAGGGCGTTTGTCCTGTGGCTTCCTGTTTTGTCTGATGTTATGGCACCGTCGCCGACCGACGGCGTCTGCTACATCAGTCTGGAGCCAGCAGATGCAAGCTTGCGGTTTTTTTGCCAACTGGATCTTCTTGATGTGCACGCAGGAAGTCTTCAGTTCTTTCGAGTCGTATGTTTTTATGTTTTGGCAGTGGGGGAAATGGTCTGTTCTGATCATTTTTCTTCTGTTCTGTTTAACCTGTCTATCTTGTGTATGAAGGAGGGTGTGTCGGTATGAAAACTGGATATGGGAAAGAGCGTCGTGGTTTCACGCTCATCGAACTGCTGGTGGTTATTGCGATTATCGCGATACTGGTCGCTCTTCTGCTGCCTGCCGTGCAGCAGGCTCGGGAGGCGGCGAGAAGGTCTTCATGTAAAAACAACATGAAGCAAATCGGTTTGGCAATGCACAACTATCATGACACGTTTGGGGTGTTGCCCCCCGGTTACATCACGAAAACTCCCTGTATCGGAACGGCACCTGCGGGCAGTTACCCGGCTTCCTGGCCGGCCTGCAACCTGGGTGAAGTCGGGCTTTACAGTTGGGGGGCGCTGATTCTGCCCTATGTCGAACAGGCTCCATTATTCGATTTGCTCAATGTTGGTGATACACCGTTGGAGGTGAATGCTTCAGGTGGGGCGACATTGGCTGCCCTGCAGACGCCCATTTCGGTTTTTCAATGTCCTTCCGATCCCGGCCCCGGACTGAATGACTATGAGTCTCCAACGGACAAGTACGATTTCAGAATTCGGGACACCAGTGGGAACGACGTGGAAATTGCCCGTTCCGATTATGTGATGGTTGCGAACGCTTGGGACAGCACAACTCCTGCAGTCGTTGCCACACGGTACGGCCCTCCGCATGGTGTCGGTTTCGCAAACTCCAGAATCAAGTTTCGCGATATTACTGACGGAACAAGCAATACGTTACTCGTCGGGGAAAGAGCCTATATTTACAAGGGCGTCAATAAAGTTGGTGGAGCGACTGTTGTTGGTTTCTCCGGGGCGAATAATGTCCAGAGTTCCAGCTATTCCCGTAAGGGGAATGGACTGGCTGCCTTGGGGATTACCTATAACGGTATCAATGCCGTTGTTGGCGGTGAGCACGACGTTCGAGGGTTCAGCAGCAACCACACTGGGGGGTGTCATTTTGTGTTCTGCGATGGTTCTGTGCATTTTCTCAGCGAAAACATTGATTATGTCAAAAGCAGCGTCAGTGTGGCGAACTATTTCCAGAATGCGAACACAACCTTCCAGAAACTCGCTATTCGTAACGACAACAAGACTGTCGGTCAGTATTGATTTTTTCAGTATGACTTTTCGAAAGAGGCTTTGCGACAATGCATCTATAGCGACAGGCTGATCGATGTTCTGGTGAGTTCCGCATTATCGGCCTGATTGCTTGCGGGGCGTGGAGTTGTGAATTTGAATTGGAAAAGTGCCAGCGGGAGCATCGCTTCCGCTGGTTTTTTGTTTGCAGGTTCGGACTGTTTGAACCGATGTTCTTTTCTGACTGGCTTCAAAATAGCTCTTTTGATGTGTACATTGTCAGCAGACAGGAGTATTCGTTTGCAACAGAAATGAGTGTACCAGAGCAACAAAGGAAACCTGGAGATGTTGAAGCATCAATTGATTCACCCGGAAATCAATGCCATTATCGGTCGGGCAGGGCACCACAGTCAAATTCTGATTGCGGATGGCAACTATCCTGCTTCATCTACTTTAGGCCCCAACGCGGAATTGGTTTCTTTGAACCTTGCTCCCGGGTTGGTCACCGTTGCGCAGGTACTGCAGACATTGTTGACTGCAATTCCGATCGATTTCATTAACACGATGGGCATTCCGGATGACGATCCCTATGCCGGCCAGGGAGATCCTCCTGTCTGGGATGAATACCGACGGATTCTTGAACAGGCGGGTTCCCCGGTCAAACTGGAACCGATTCAGAAGTGGGACTTCTATGAAGCGGTCTCCTCAAGGAATCTGGTACTGACGATTCAGACAGGCGACCAGGCACTCTGGGCCAATTTGCTGCTTTCAATTGGTGTACGCCAACCTGGCGAATGAGAAATATACCATGATGGATGAAGTAGATCCGGATCGTATTGCTTTGGGGATCAAGCAGCCTTGGGTGGAATTGATTCTGCAAGGGATAAAAACGTTGGAAATCCGATCGCAGCCCACCACTATTTGCGACAGAATTTATCTGTACGCATCGAAAAAAATTGCCAGGGAAGATTTTGCACGACAGGCCATCGAAAACTACCAGTTGAATATTGAGACCTTGCCAACCGGCTTTCTGGTTGGTTCGGTTGATGTTGTCGGTTGTCGTCGGGCCAGCGAACGGGATGAGCAGGCCTCTTGCGTTCCCGGCCAGAAGCTTGTCGATTGTTATGCCTGGGAACTGAGTAATCCACTCCGGTTTTCAAAGCCGCTCCCTGTGCGGTTTCTTCCCTACGGTGTCTGGTTTTACCCCTACAAGCGTCGTAAGAAAAAGCCCCGCTGATCGTCTATTTGCTCCAGACGGTGGGACTGTAGACCGAATTTTTTGCAGGTGTTACTTTCTGCTTCTTCTGTTTTCCTGAAGCGAGTTGCAGCTTCCCCGCTGGTTCCAGACTGCTGGCAGGGGAAGAAAAAGCGACCTGTTGCGGAATGGATTGCGATCGACCGTGAGGACGAACTTTCACTCCTGAAGTAACTTCCTTGCGAACAGAACCATTCTGATAGGGGCCCATTCCGAGGACAAACCAGTTGTTATCATCCGATTCGGCCAGGGAGACGCCTCCGTTTCCGAGAACGGTTTTCGTTTTGGGATCGTAGGCAACCAGTCCGATTTTGGCGACGGCATGTTGATTTTTCCGTTCAACCAATCGAACTTCAGGGAGCGTCAACATGCCAGGCAGAACGATTTCGGGTATTCCCAGATAGGCGTCTGCGACCTTGGTTCCGATTGCACCTGCACGCGGTTCGATCACAATATCGGCCTCTTCCGCTTTGCCAGCCAGCCTGGCTCCACTTCGAAGTAGACGATGTCGGATGGAAGAAACCAGGTATTTCTTGTCGACACATTCCAGATAACTCTCATCCAGAAATACCGTTTTCCCTGCAAAGGGGTGAAAATCGACTTTATCCAATGATTGGTCGATGGCATTGGAAATCAATAATTGTTCGACCGATGTCCGGGCCGTGTTGGAAGTTGAGGTCGAAGCGCAGCCGGTGATCAAAAGCAGAGCCGTCATACAAGTGCAGAAACGAGACATGAAAACAGAGTCTTTCAAATGGCCCGACAAAGAAAGATGGAGAAAATTACCCTTTGGGGGCAGAGAAGTGACAGGTGTAATCTATTTTCTCTGTAACGTCAAAATCTGTTGTACGAATTGACAGAGTGTGTAAATAGTTCAAAATGCAGGTACTGGAATCGGCCTGGCTCGGGTAAGCAGGGCTGTTATGGATTCCCCGGCGGCTGTCCTGTTCACTCCAGTTTTCCCACGGGATGGAAGAAGGTACTTTGATGAATCCAACACCGGTTCGCTATGAAATTTCTCCTCAGCCCAACCATGAGGTTTCTTTTCAGGTTCAGGGGGTTGAAAAGCTTCGCTGGCATTTCGGGAAGCAGTATCCCCGGCCGTTTTTCTATCCACTCTGTGGTCCCTCGAATGTTCCGTTAACGCGGATCGGTCATCCTGGAGTGGGGAACCATGACCATCATCGATCGGTCTGGTTTGCCCATCACAAAGTGCTCGGGATCGATTTCTGGTCCGACAACACCTCGGCCGTGATCAGACAGCGGGAATGGTTGCAGTACAAGGACGGCCCGGAAGAAGCAATCATGGGAGTACGCCTGGACTGGTTCGATGGACATGATCCGGCTCCATTATTGACGCAGGATCTGATTGCCGGTTTTCGTTTGCACTCCGATTTCGGAACCCTGCTCGAGTTGCAATCAACATTCAAGCCGCGATCTGAGGAACTGGAACTCGGAAAAACAAACTTCGGGTTTCTTGCCGTGCGTGTTGCCAAAACGATTTCCAGTTTCTTCGGAGACGGCATTATTCAAAATGACAAAGGCATTCAGGGAGAAGAAAATCTGTTTGGGAAATCTTCCGCCTGGATCGATTACAGTGGGCCGATCGCGGTGGGAACGGGCAGTCAGCGGTATTTTGTTACTGAAGGGATTACCTATTACGATCACCCGGAGAACATCAACTACCCCTCCCGTTGGCATGTCCGAAAAGATGGCTGGATGGGCGCTTCGGTCTGTCGGGATTCTCCCGTTTTACTCACGAGAAAAAATCCGCTCACGTTACGTTACCTGTTGCATGCACATCCGGGACCGGCTGATCTGGCAAAACAGAAGGAGTTGAGCAGAACGTTTTCCGGTTCACCCAAATACCTTCTCAAAAGGGCAACCAGCGGCCATTCACAGTGGAACATCGAGCGGGCGTGAAACTGGTATCGGCTTTCGTGACCAAGGCAAGGGCAGTCCTTGGGGAAGGGGGGGCTTGGCGATCTCGCGGCGATTGGAGCACGGTTTTGAAGGCACTGTTCCCGAAATCAGGTACCGACATGGGGACTATCCGTCAAATTCATCGGGCATTCTTCCGATATCGACAATACTACAAGCCAGAATCGGTTTGATCCCCATTTCGTTGGCGGCATCAAAAAGTTCCTGACTTTCACTTCCTGGATTGAACCAGACCTCATCCGCATTCGCAGCCGCAATTTCTGGAAGCAGTTTGATACCGATTTGTGGTGGGAGATAGACGC
>JALWSL010000005.1 GCA_027080405.1 Planctomycetaceae bacterium | reverse complement strand
ATCTCTAACGCCCGCCGGCAGCGCTCTCTGTTGGAACACCCACTGCGGCCGACCTGACCAGAAACAACCGACCGCAGCAACCACCACGCGAACCACCGGGGCAGCTTCGAAACGCGGGCAGCTGTTTTCCTATTAGCATTGTAGTTGGGGTGATCTAGCGATGTTTTTTCGGACTGAATACAAGCCGGTTGTTGCGGCGGTGGAATCAGCCGGATTTCACGTGACCGGCATGCCAATAGGTTCGGGCGGCGATCGGATTGTTTGTGCCGGTGAGCGATTCTCGGGGGGGCTGAGTGGAAACAGCTTCTGGATTGCCGAACGCAAGGGAAAGTGGTTTCTTGGAACATGGGGCGGAATGCTGTATCACCTGGATGATGCGGAATGCGCCGGCGCAATCGCAGTGGCTTGGCTCTCCAAGAACCGCAGCAAAACGGTATCTGATATTGATGTCGCATTGAAAGCACAATTCGGCCTCGTCGCTGCTACAGATGAGGACTTTGAAGGCGAATGATTTCCGACGCTCACCATCGGTACGTATGCATACGATGGGCTCAACCGCCGCGTCACGCACACGTTCCGCAGCGACACGCGGCTCGCCTACTATTCGGATGGCTGGCAATTGTTGGAACAGCGGATTGGCACCTCGACCGACGCCCGAAAGCAGTTCATCTGGGGCCTGCGGTATATCGACGATTTGGTGCGTCGCGATCGCGACACGAGCGACCCGCCCGATGGGGTCTTGAACGAAGTTCTCTACGCCGCCCAGGACGACAACTGGAACGTCGTGGCGACGTTCGAAGACGGCGCCACCGTCCAGCAAACTTGGGGAGGTTCAAAATAGGCCTCAAACGCGTCGCGTCGGGAAACCATATAGATGGACGCGCCCAAGGGAAGCTCCCTTGGTAGGCGAATGGAAGCGATTGTTGCGTTGGCGCCGGGGCGTGCTAACGATTTAAGGTTCCGCGTGCAATGCAAAAACGCTTTTACACGGCAACTCGATTGTTCGCCGTCATAACATTCCTGCCTGCCTTATTGCTGTACGTGATCGCGGTGGTGTATTTTGACATTGACTCTCTACAAGGACACGTTACTGGCCCGCTCGGAATGATCGGATTTACTCTGATCTACATTGGCGTTCCGATGTTCTTGGAGTACTCAGCGCGTGATTCGAACGGCGACGATTAGCGATTCGGAAAGCATCGTTTAATCCATGAGACCTGCCATTGCTCTTCAAGACCGGGTTGACGGTGCTCACCATCTGCGCCTACTACGGACTCAGCCGCTGCATCGCCAAGGGCAACCGCTCGGGCAGAACGCTGCCAAACCTTTTACCCAACCTGTACTCTCATAACCCGTGGCACAGAAAACGGGGACACCCCAGAATCGCTGCCCATCCCGAGACGAATCATTCCAGCCCAGCCGCACCTGAAGGCCGCGTTGGTCGCCTGAATCGCCAGATTTGGATGGGCTGCTAGACGTTGTGCAGAAAAGGAGACGGCATGTCAGACTTCGGTGTTGTGATTACTGTAGCAAATACGCGTGTCCGTATTTATGGGATGGATATTGGCGATATTATTCCACCAAAAAAAGTGATATTTGACCCGTCGGTCATTCATTACTTAATGACTTGTGAATTAGAGGATAATGAATATGAAGTGTATATCCCAGACAGCTTGCTAAAGCTGATAGAGTTGTCTAAGGAAAATGATGAATACAAAAAGTTTTTGAAAAGATTTCTTTTGTACTTCTCTTATCAAAGAAGGTCCGATATTTCGGAGCATGACTGGGAAAGGCTTTATAATAACGTCGAAAAACTCTCTGTAAAGGGGATTGCTCGTGAAGACATCTGGGTCAAAGAAGAAGGAGAATATAAGGATATTCTCTCAATGTTTGAAAAACATTCATTCTATGTGTCCATGAGTCCGGAAATGAATCTTCTGGGTGATGTGCTGGCAAAAATCATCGGGTTTAGTGAAAAGGCTGGTGTCGCGATTCTCAGTAAGACACGAAGATTGTCGACGTTATTAAGGGAAAGAGCGGTCACTCTTGAGTTGCCGAAACTCGGAATCGGGAAGCCCCATACAGTGGTCGGGATTGGCGAGTACGGAGAGTCGGACAATGTTGGTATCAGGCGGGTCGGCGGGATCGCTCCGGAAATTTCCCGGGGCGCAGACAACCCCGTGCGCCACATCCGCCGGACTGTCGGGGCAGGTGTACCGGAAGGCGTCGTCATCGCTCCAGAAAAGGGTCGAATCCGTGAATCCGAGGGCTGTGGGGGGACGGTCGAGTTCCACGATCAGTTCCAACAGCGAGATTTTTCCCCGGGGCCATTCCCCGGCCTCCCGAGGAGTGGGACGGCAGAGTTCGAGCGTTTCGATGTATCCCGCGCAGGAAAGCACTGTTTTCGCACGGAGTCGGCGACCATTGTCGAGCAGTACGGTGT
>JALWSL010000004.1 GCA_027080405.1 Planctomycetaceae bacterium | reverse complement strand
CTTCAAAGGATCGGGATTCTATCAGACAGATTATCGCTCCGATTCCTACAAAAAAGGTTCCGAGGCAGCCAAAAAAGAGGAGAAGGCGAGCAGTTCCACCAGTTCGGAATCAACAGAGAAAAAAGGTGGATCAAAAAGCGAAACCAAAACGGCATCTGCCAAAAAGGAATAATCCGCGCTTGTTCAACAGTTCGCGATTGCTCATCGCATGGAAACATGAGGAGAACCGATTCGCCCCTTGATGGTCGCGATCGACCACGATGAACGTGATGAACGTGATGAACGCAGGCGTTCCTGCTCGTCCCTTCAGGGTGGTCTCTGTTCAAGGCAAAGAAGGATGTCCCGCCCCAACAATATTTGAATTGAGAGCAGTTCCGCCAGCCTGACTGCGAGAAGGAACCAATCGCTTCATTTTCCGGTAGCAGCGTCCGGTACAGGTTTTGGTTTTGTCCCAGATTTGACGACACCACGTTTCCGTTTTCGAGGCGGGAGAAACCGGAAGATTCACTTTCAACGTCAGATCAGGTTGATAAACGCGTTCCTGAACGATCCCTTCAAGCAGACTCGCAGGGGAAACACGTGGCGGTTTATGGGCGTGCAGGAAGTCAATCGCTATCAGGGCATCAGTGACGTATTCCGAACAGTGGACTCCCCTGGCCCTGGTTCCCGTGAGATGCTGTTTAACCGAATAGGGACGACCAAGCTGTTCTTCCAGCGCTTTGCGCAACTTTTCCTGCTGACTCGCATCCAACTGATGACGGGGATGAAGCAGAAAGAGTGCATCGGGAGAGGATTCCAACAGGTAATCGCCCAATTCGCTTTTCCGCACCCCATGCCGTCGTGCGCTATCGTAAACAATCCACTCCGATGTTCCCGGTTTGGGCATCACGATCGCGACATGGGTAAACGGAGACCATGTGTAAAGTCTCACGGTCAAGCACTTGCCCCGGTGAAAAATCAGACTCCCGGGTCTCAAACTCTCCATGACCGTTTCCAACGCCTGCTGTCGGGGTTGTGCGATAACGGTCTCCGCTCCATGAACCGCTTGAGACGCTCCGCTGACCAGAAAAAAAATTGTGGCAATAATAAGAAGTAATCGATGCACCATCATGAACCCTCCTGCTTTCAGAACGTTATCCTCAGAACGTTATCCTAAGAAAACAGGTTCAAAATTTCAGGATCATTTTCACGAATGTCAGAGAAATTCCAGAAAGACAATCGTACGGAGATCGTCGGCATTCTCTGGAGAACAGGGCCCGCTAACTTGCATCACGAACGAGATCGACGGTAATATACCCCTTGACAGTAGCTTCGACTTCGATTGCTCCCTCGTAATCTTCACGCCCACGTCATGTTCGGGGTGTGAGAGGCGGGAGGGGATCCGGGTGCGAAAAGCCGGGGTTGTTGATTCGAGAAAATCTCACGAGGCAGAAGCAATAAGGCAGCCGGTTACAGATAGACGAACTCCCTGTTGGACAAACTCCCTGTCAATCCCTGCTCCCTCATCAATCTCTGATGGAATGGAGTTGTAGAGTCCATGGATATCAACCGCTAGCAAGATAGATTGGGTAAAAGATATGACTCAGATCCTTTTCATGGCAGCCACTTTTTTCGCTGTTGTCATCGTCATTGTCTTTCTGGTTCTTTTCAGCAAGTATTTCCATCTCTGGTTGCGCGGTTTCACTTCGGGCTCTCATGTCGGCCCTGTTCGACTGGTGTTGATGTCCCTGCGAAAAGTGAATCCGCACACGATTATCGATTCCCGAATCATGGCCGTTCAGGCAGGTCTTCCAAGCATTCCGATTGTTGCCATTGAAGCCCATTACCTGGCTGGTGGAAATGTCAGGCGGGTTGTTCAGGCTTTGATTGCAGCCCAACGCGCAAAAATTGATTTGGACTGGGACACCGCTGCCGCGATCGACCTGGCTGGGCGGGATGTCGTCGATGCCGTTCGCACCAGTGTTGATCCCAAGGTGATTGACTGCCCCGATCCCAAAAAACATTCCCGCAACACGCTGGATGGTGTCGCGAAAGATGGTATCCAGCTGAAAGCGCGAGCCCGGGTAACAGTACGCACCAACCTGGCTCAGCTTGTCGGCGGGGCAACAGAAGAAACCGTGATCGCCCGTGTGGGGGAAGGAATCATATCTGCCATCGGTTCCTGCGACAATCATAAGGAGGTGCTGGCAAATCCGATGTTGATCGCCAAAGCGGTTCTCGATAAAAGTCTGGACGCACAAACGGCTTATGAAATCGTTTCCATCGATATTGCCGATATCGATGTCGGAGACAATGTCGGTGCCCGCTTGCAGGCGGATCAGGCAGAAGCCGATGTACGGGTTGCCCGTGCCAAGGCGGAAGAAAAACGCGCCGACGCTGTCGCGACCAAAGCCGAAATGACCGCCTTAACCCAGGAAAACAGGGCACACGTGGTGCTGGCAGAA
>JALWSL010000003.1 GCA_027080405.1 Planctomycetaceae bacterium | reverse complement strand
CATTAGGTGTCTATTGCTCTTTGCAGCACAAGGTATTTGTTGTTATGTCTCGTATTGGTAAAAAACCGATCCCTATTCCCGATAAAGTTGATGTGACGATCCAGGGAAGAGAGGTCACTGTCAAGGGTCCTCACGGGACGCTTTCCATCCAGCATCATCCGATGATATCTGTTGCGATTGAAAGCGATCCTCCGCAGGTCGTGGTCACCCGTCCGGATGACACTCGCCAGGCGCGTTCGTTACACGGATTAACCCGTAGCCTGATCAACAATATGGTTGTCGGCGTGGAAAAAATGTACGAGAAACGGCTGGAAGTCGTCGGAGTCGGTTATCAGGCGAGTATGCAGGGAAAAACGCTTTCTCTGCAGGTCGGTTTCGCCAACACGATAACACTTCCCATTCCGGAAGGAGTGACATGCGAACTACCTTCTGGAACCCTGATCATTTTGAAAAGTCCGGATAAACATGCTATCGGGCAGTTTGCCGCGAATATCCGTCAGGTACGACCACCAGAACCGTACAAGGGAAAAGGGATTCGTTACCAGGGTGAACACATTCGGAGAAAAGCCGGGAAAGCGTTCGCAAAATAGGTGTTGCAGACCGTTGTGCGGATCCCTGTATTGAGATCGGCATCGGGAGAAGGCAGGACAGCACGTTTCGGTGTGTCTTAGTTATCGTAAAATCCAGATATTCAATGTTGGCAGGTTAGCCGTGAAGCTTCATAAAAGAATTCGAAACCGAAAAAACCGCAGAGCCTTTCGCGTTCGTAATCGTGTACGCCGTACAGGACGCTTGAGACTGAGTGTTTTTCGCAGTAATCGTCATATGTATGCACAGATTATTGATGACGAAGTCGGAAAGACGCTCGTCAGCGCCAGTACGATGGAAGGGGCCGTTGCGGGACCGGGCAAATATGCGGGGAATGTTGATGCCGCTGCCAAAATCGGACAACTGATCGCCTCGCGTGCCAAGGAAAAAGGGATTGAGGAAGTTGCGTTTGATCGCGGCAAGTTCATGTATCACGGTCGTGTGAAAGCACTTGCCGAGGCGGCCCGCGAAGGGGGATTGAAGTTCTAGATCGGCGGGCAGCAATTGATGCCTGGTGTTGTTGGACATTTCGCAAATAAAAAAAACGGAATCGCCTTCAACAAAATTTTGAAAGTTTGAGACGGGGGTGTTTTTCACTCAGACTGCTTGCAGTAGTGATGTTGCCCTCATAGAATGAACCGCTTACTGTTTTGAGGACAACCTTTCTGCTGGCCAGATACTGCCGTGTGGTTGTGAGGTTGGTGCAGAAGCCTTTGTAGGTGCAGCAGGCGGAAAGCGGATAGAAGAATTCATCAGTTCGGATAGAACGATCGGTAAAAAGTAATAATCGGGAGATTGGAAGTTGGCGAACGAATCAAAATCGGATTCTCAGGAACGGGTGGTACAAATTCGCCGCTGTGCTTGTACGATCAAGGGTGGTCGGCGATTCAGCTTCGCTGCCATGGTTGTTTTGGGTAACCAGAAAGGGACAGTCGGCTGGGGGTACGGAAAGGCCAATGAAGTTCCTTCTTCCGTTGAAAAAGCGGTGAAAGACGCAGGCCGCCACAAAATTAACGTGACGCTGGACGGGACAACAATTCCTCATGAGGTGGAAGGACGTTTCGGAGCCGCTCGCGTTCTGCTTCTTCCCGCCAATCCTGGTACCGGAATTATTGCGGGAGCAAGTGTCCGGGCCGTCGTGGAATCTGTTGGCCTGAAAGATATTCTGACCAAGGTTCGCGGTTCGACCAACCCCATCAATGTTGTCAAGGCGACCTTTAACGCGTTGGAAAAACTGCGTACCAAAGAAGATGTAGCACGCTTGCGAGGAGTGGAAGTTTAATGATAATCGACGATGTCCACCGCGGAATACATAAGCGGAAAAAAAGAAAGAGAATCGGAAGGGGGCCTGGTTCCGGTCATGGCAAAACCGCCGGTCGCGGTCATAAGGGGTATGGATCACGGGCGGGCTCCAGTACCAGACGTGGTTTCGAAGGGGGACAGACTCCACTGTTCATGCGAGTCGCCAAAAGGGGCTTCAACAACCGTGCGTTTGCCGATGTTGTTGCAGTGATCAATGTCCGGGATATCGAAAATCATTTCAAGGACGGCGATGAAATCACCACGGAAACCCTGCGAGCCAAGGGGCTGGTTCATGGTCAGTTCGATCTCGTGAAACTTCTCGGGAATGGCGAGTTAACGAAGAAAGTAACCGTCAAGTTGCACCGTTTCTCTGCTTCTGCAGAGGAGAAAGTGGCCAAGGCGGGCGGAAGTGTTGAACTGCTGGCCCGACCCTCAAGGGCCTGAACCTCGCATTTTTTGACCTGCACGGCGGATGTCGTTGAATGTCGCTTTGCATCGTGTGTCGGTTTGAATCGATTCCGGACTCCATTTTCGATGCAGGTTTTTCCTCGAGCCGCTTG
>JALWSL010000002.1 GCA_027080405.1 Planctomycetaceae bacterium | reverse complement strand
GACCCATTTCTTATTGGATAAAGTGCACTCGTTGGCCCGACCACAAAACTACGATCAGCTGCGGGAATATTGATATTTTGAGGATCCCATAGGATTAAATTGCCCTTAATTATCGATGGCCCAATTGCTGCCACAACATTAATACAGTCTACATGGGAACTAACCCAGCGCCATCCCTTCCCTTTTTTTCCTGGTATATTTGCATTACCATTTATTGTTGACACATATACTTTTTTATTGAAAGAAACTGTGGCATCAAGATTATAGACTGCTCCAGGAATATATGGAACTGGCGCAGAGGGAACATTTGAAAACGCATAGAATGAATTATTTAAAACGGTATTCGATCCAGCAATTTTTAAAGCATCGTCAGATAAATGTTTAAAACGATTTCGCTCAATTCGAATATTCTGAGATGTTTTTGCACTCATGCCTGAACCACTAATTCTTTGAAAAATCGCTGCGGCGGCATCTTCCCCCCCCTTTCTCCCAAAGAAATCATTATTCAAAATAGTAATATTTGAATATCCAACATAAATATCAATCATATAATAAACTCTAGGCCCCGTTGTCACCTGGAAGACGTTGTCCTTAATTGTAACATTTGATGTTTGAACAATAAGTGTTTTGCTATCCAACTTCCAATTTGAAAACACAGGATCAGAAAAGGAGGGAGAAAGCGTGATTGAATTGTTCCTACGATCATAATAGGCTCCAGGGGGAAGTGAATCCACTCCTGGTATTTTTAGCATAGCAGTTGATTGCCTTCCCGTTTCATGTGACGCCATTAGATTTAATCCATTTGCCTTTGTCCTCGAAGGCAAAAAACTACTCGTGGTTGGACTAACACTACAGCTATCGTACCTATAGTTATTCGGTGTATAACTAGAGAAGGTTCCGTTGTTACACGTACTTACTTGTACTTCTGACTTACAGGTGCTTCCATTTTGAACGCTTAATGACTCATATTTCGTTCTCGTAATCGTTCCACCATGAGGAATATTTCCGCACGGCAAGGGACGAAATGGTCTAACCCCACAAGAACTATATTGAAAGTTGCTTGGACTATACGATGACAGAACTCCGCGATCACAAAACCTCGTCTGTACTTCTGATTTGCAATTTTGCCCCGGGGCCACACTTGGTGATTGATAACGAATACGCGTCTCACTTGCCCCATCTAAAAGAGGGCCACAATTCAAGGACGACGACACTGCTGCATCTTGAATAGAAACGATTCCCCGGTCTGGAATAACCTGCAACAATGCATATTTTTCGTTTCCATGGGTTATAATGTGGGGAGTGAGTGGTGTATTTCCCTGCCGAGCAACTATAGAATTCCAACCAGCATATAACTTAATTTTAAGGGTAAGGGGATAATCAAAAAGTTGATCATTCATCTTATCATTCAAATCAAAGGAGATTCGGTTTACTGTATTTTCAATATATCTAATTGTTGCTGTATCTCTTTCCTGCCCATACTTTGCGATATCATTAAATTTTCCAACCCATATTTGATTTCTCTTTGAAGCTAGATAGCTGATTACATTATTTAGAGATTTTTTATTAGAAACATAATGCGCCAAAAAGGAAGTCCAGCCTCTAACATAATGCCCATTAAGCCATTGAGCATTTGGATTGTTAACAACACCTGTAGTTATTGCATCTATAAAATCTTTTGAAATAACAGACGAGGTTCGAATATTTAAATAGTCCGTTCTCTCCGGCTTATTTGGAGTTCCGACAGTACCTCTCCCTGAAATATAATATTTTGCAGCGATCTTCCGCTTGCCTCTACCATAAGGATAAGCTAATGATGTAACCTTAACATTTGACAGATTTTTTTCAATGCTACTAATGGAATCGCGATACTCCTTATCAACAGTATTATTGGCACGTATAGAATCATTACGATTATGAGTAATCGTATGTGACTGAATATCATGCCCCTCATCGGCTAGTTTCTGAAAGTTACTCCAAGTACCTCCCGAGGTAGAACCATTCACACGACTGGTAATAACATTCCAAGTAAATCTCATGTTATATTTAGAGGCTAAATATCTCCAGTAATCATGCTGATTTGCTATATTGTCATCAATAGAGAAACTTACTGCTGCAAATTTATCATCTTTCCAAAGCGAGACGATAATATCCCCTTCATTTTGTGGCCATATAATCTTCAGGGGACGCTTAAAGCGGTCCCGAGTTGGTATCGAAGATAGATTGCGTAATTGAGGACCAATAGCTGGTGGAGAGGGTATAGGCGTGGGCGTGGGCGTGGGTGCCGGAAGCACATCTTCGCCCCCCTCCTCTTCATCACCTCCACGGTCACTATCATCAATATCAACCCCATTGGAATTCGTTACAACACAATTTATTGCCTGATACTCATCGGGGAAATATTCACTCCACACTCCCCCACGGCATGTTCTCGTTTGAACCTGGGAGATACAAACA
>JALWSL010000001.1:7572-9842 GCA_027080405.1 Planctomycetaceae bacterium | reverse complement strand
CGTTCCGATTGTTCACGAAATGAAACGCCGGGGCTGTAATTTTTCCGGTGTGCTTTACGCCGGGTTGATGATCGATGAGCAGGGCAACCCAAAAGTTCTCGAATTTAACGTCCGTTTCGGCGACCCGGAAACACAACCCGTTCTCATGCGGCTCAAATCCGATCTTTTCAAACTGCTTGATGCAGCTGCGTCTGGAACATTACGGGACTTTGAAGAAATTGAATGGGATCCCCGACCGGCTGTATGTGTCGTGATGGCTTCCCAGGGATACCCCGGTTCCTATAAAAAAGGCTACCCGATTCGCGGACTTGACGCTGTTCCCAATTCGGCGGAACTGAAGGTCTTTCACGCGGGAACAAAAGTTGAAGGAGGAGAGATTGTCAATTCTGGTGGTCGCGTTCTCGGCGTAACCGCAATGGGAACGGATCTCAACGAAGCAAAACTGAATGCATACGCCCGGGTAAAAACAATTCGCTGGGAAGGGGCCTGGTGCAGAAAAGACATTTCGGATAAAGCCCGTCCGTATTTCGAGCAGGAGAAATAGGAAGCCCGTCAACCTCTCATCACCTGAATATGCTCTGCAAAAGCCGGGTTCGTTTGGGGGTAATCGCTGCGGAAGTGGACGCCGCGAGATTCAGTTCTTTCCAGGGCGGAGATGAGCATTAAACGGGCCACCAGCAGCATGTTTTGCAGCGACCAGCCTGATGTTTCGTCGAATTCGTGACGGGAAACATATTGATCCCAGAAACGCACCTGACGCAGGGCATCTTGCAGTTCCTTTCCTGTGCGTCTGATGCCGACCTGTCGCCACATCAAGCTGAGTAATGAATTTCTGATGTCCGTCAAATCGAGAGGTTCGCTCGCAGGAAGTGAATCAGGCCATTCCGCTTTTAAGGGCATCGCGCAAAAATGATCGGTGATGTTTTCTGCCACCAACGAGGCGGCTTGCCCTGCGGCTTTGCCGTGATAAAGTCCTTCAAGCAGACTGTTCGAAGCAAGCCGGTTCGCTCCGTGAAGTCCGCTGGAAGTTACTTCTCCTGCGGCCCATAATCCGGGCAGAGATGTTTTTCCCGTCTCATCAATAATGACTCCGCCGATCATGTAATGAGCTCCGGGACGCACCGGAACAAGATCTTTGGTGATATCCAGACCAAACTGTGCGCACACCTGCATGATGTTCGGGAATCGATCATTGACCAGTTCGCTACTGAGGTGTCGCAAATCGAGATAGACACAGGCGTGTTTTGTCTTTTGCATTTGAGCGGTAATCGCCCGGCTGACAATATCCCGCGGTGCCAACTCCGCTGCATCATCGTAATCGGGCATGAAACGATAACCGGTCACATCAACCAGGTGCGCTCCTTCGCCACGGACCGCTTCAGAAATTAAATACCGCGAGCCGCCTGCAATATACAGAACGGTTGGATGGAACTGCATCATTTCCATATCCCGCATTCTCACACCAGCTCGAAACGCAATCGCATGGCCATCACCTGTTGCAATTTCCGGGTTGGTTGTTTCCCGGTACAATCGTCCTGCCCCGCCGGTTGCCAGAATTGTCTGTTTGGCCCAGATAAAAGTCTTTCCGTGATACGGATTCCACACCAGCGCCCCGACACAACTGTTATCATGCGTCAGCAAATCGATGATGAAAGTTTTTTCCCACAATTGCGTTGTGGATCGTTTTCTGACGGTTTCCAGCAGTGCCCGCATCAATTCCCGGCCAGTCGCATCACCCAGGGCATGGGCGATTCTGCGGTGACTGTGGCCTCCCTCTTTGGTGAGGGACAGTTTGCCCTTTGTATGATCGAAGCGTGCTCCAAAATGAATCAGTTCTTCAATCAATTCAGGAGCCGCTTCAGTAATTCGGCGAACTGTTTCGACATCACACAGCCCCTTCCCGGCATCAATCGTATCCTCAGCGTGAGACTGAAAGCTGTCGAGCGGATCCAGAACGGTCGCAATTCCGCCCTGTGCTTTGGTGCTGTTGGAAAGTTCCGCGACATCTTTGGTGATGATTGTCGTTTCCAATGCCGGATCAATTTCAAGAGCCGCCCGGATACCCGCGATTCCTGCCCCGATAATCAGGACATCGGTAAAAGCATGAGGGATTCGTTTCGGATTGAAACGAACCAGATATCGGCGATCAACAGGAGCAGTCAGTTCTGTTTTCATCTAAAACACAAGACTCCCATGCAGTGCCGTTTGCTTCAAGAAAGCGGCAAAACGCCCGTTGCCGGAAACGGACGTATCTATTGTTTCTAAATTGT
>JALWSL010000001.1:0-7562 GCA_027080405.1 Planctomycetaceae bacterium | reverse complement strand
GGCCCATTCTCTGGCCAGGTTCAAAGTCAAATTGAGCACGGCTGCTTTGGTTGCAGAATAGGTAAATACGCGGGAAAGCGGGATCATGCCGGACATCGAAGCGATATTGATGATTGAACCGCGATGATCCTTTTCAAGCCAGTGTTTCGCAAAAACCTGACAGGCCAATCGAACCGAGCGCAGATTCACATTGAAAATGCGATCCCATTCCTCATCTGTAATATCCAGAAAAGGGGTGGGCGAATTGATCCCCGCACCATTGACAAGAATATCAGGCGTCTGGCCGGCTTCGAACAGTTCGCAATAGAGTGACTCCAGATCTTCCCGTGAGGTAACATCAGCACGCATAAACCGGGCCGATCCCCCTGCATTTTGGATGGCAGTCACTCGTTCTGCTCCCGCTTCTTCAGAACGCCCAACAACCGCCACGTGCGCCCCGGCCGAAGCCAGGCACTCGCAAATGGCACCACCCAGAACCCCGGTGCCGCCGATAACAACAGCCGTTTTTCCGGTCAGTCCGAACAATTTCGTAAGATATTCAGCAGGTGTTGTACTCATGGTTGATTCTTTGATTGTTTCTGCCTCGACGGAACAGTCCTGTATCGGTTCAGAGAACGGCCCGGTTTACTCCAGTGCCCCTTCAAATCTGAATTTTGGGGTGTGTCAAAACAGTACGACAACGGAGCACAAACCACGAAAAGACAAGCCCCTCTTTAAGGCCTGAAAAGGCACTATCCGATAAAATCGACATCGACCTTATTGGGAATGATGCCGGCTTCAAATCCGCGTTTCATCAATTCCGCAACGGCCTGGCGGCCGACTTCACCGAAATCGAGCGTCCAATCGTTCACGTACATGCCAACGAATTTGTCTGTCTTGGCGGTGTCGAGATCGCGTCCGTACTTCATGGCATGTGCAAGTGCGTCTTCACGGTGGTCCAATCCGTACTGAATACTCTGTTTGAGATACTGCGTTACTTCCTCCATCACTTCCCGACCAAGATCCCGACGAATCGCATTGGCGCCAAGCGGTAAAGGCAAGCCCGTTTCTTCGTGCCACCAGACTCCCATATCGATGACAAGTGAAAGTCCCTGATCGCCGTAGGTGAGTTGTCCCTCATGAATGATCAGTCCGGCATCGACCTCGCCCTGTTCGACCAGGTTGAGGATTTCGTCAAATGGATGTTCGACGTAGTTCGCCTGATCCCCCAGCAATAACTGCAAGGTGAGGAAGGCGGTTGTCAACTTACCGGGAATCGCGATTGTTTTTCCTTTCAGGTCGTCAACTGACATCTCCGTTTTGGCAACAACCATCGGGCCGTATTTATCGCCCATGCTCGCTCCGCATGAACAGATGGCGTATTGATCAGCCAGATGGGCATAACCGTGCAGCGAGACAGCCGTCAGTTCCAATTCACCGCTGAAGGCGCGCTGGTTAAGCGTTTCGATATCCTGCAACTCGTGCGAAAAATTGTATCGCCCGGTGTCGATTTTGTCGTTCGCCAAAGCGTGAAACATAAATGCGTCATCCGGGTCGGGGCTGTGACCGACACGAATATCCATTTTTTCAAGTTCCGTCATGCTTGTTTCCACTATTGTTTCAATCTTCAAGTTAAATTACAGATTCCCGGTTATCATCACCGATCACCATCACGAAGTGTATCGCAGATTGTCTCACGGCCCAGCCTGCCATCGCGCAGGAAGATTCTGAACCCGATCCAGAAAAACCAGCCTAGCAATCCGGCAGAAATCCTCAACCGCTGCAGGTTCAGAAGAGAGAATTGTTCGCAAAAAACGTGCTGATACCGTCTGCTGGACTCCGCTTCTGACTGGTATGAACAAAAACGGTTGAATTCTCCGGCTCAGATCGACTACCCTGCATGAAAGCCGAAATTTTCCCAGTTCGATTTAACTGGAGGCGATGTTTTACATTTCGTTCAGGAGCCAATCATGTCCGAAAAATCCGAATTCGAATCGGTCAACCGCCGTGATTTTATGAAGACAACCGGAGCCGTTGCTGCTGCGACCGGGGTCAGTTCTTTTGCATCAGCTTCTGCCCATGCGAAGGGCTCCAATGAGCGAATCCGCATCGGTTTTATTGGGCCGGGCGGTCGCGGCTTTGGTGCTCACGTAAAAACGTTGGCGAAGATGAAAAATAACGGAGCCAACATCGAACTCGTTGCCGTGGCAGAAGTTTATAGCAACCAACGTGACAAGGTGGCAGATTACATCAAACAGCAGAACGGCAATACTCCTGCCAGGTATGTCGATTACCGTGACATGCTCGAAAAAGAAAATCTGGATGCGGTTTCCATCGCCACACCAGACCACTGGCATTGCAAGCAGATTATCGACAGTCTAAACGCGGGTTTGCATGTCTATTGTGAAAAGCCGATGACGAAATTCGTTCATGAAGCGATGCAGGTTGTCGATACCTGGAAGAAAACCGGGAAGGTGATGCAGGTTGGCGTGCAATCTTCTTCGCTGCCTCTCTGGAAACAGGTGAATGAATTGCTCAACGAAGGCAAGCTTGGCAAAGTTCTGCAATTCCAGACAGAGTATTTCCGCAACTCCAATATGGGACAGTGGCGGTATTATGCTCTGGAAAAAGAGATGACCCCGAAAACAATTGATTGGAAGCGTTGGCTTGGCGTGGAAGAAGGCCTGGCCGAAGATGTTCCGTTTGACCGGGCCGTCTACCGGCAATGGCGACGATTCTGGCCCTACGGATCAGGCATGTTTACCGATCTATTCGTGCATCGCACGACCACCATGCTTAAAGGAACCGGGTTACGGTTCCCCTCACGTGTGGTCGGGGCAGGGGGGATTTATCTGGAATACGATGGACGCGATGTCCCCGATGTCGCGACCGTTGTGGCCGATTTCGATTCAGGCGTGCAAGGTTTGATCAATGCGACGATGTGCAATCAGGAAACGCGCATTCAGCAACTGATT
This sequence comes from Planctomycetaceae bacterium, assembly GCA_027080405.1. Taxonomy (GTDB): domain Bacteria; phylum Planctomycetota; class Planctomycetia; order Planctomycetales; family Planctomycetaceae; genus Rubinisphaera. The sequence goes on along the minus strand of JALWSL010000001.1, from coordinate 4,608 downwards.
CGCGGACATTACGGCTCGTTCATTTTTGGTAATGGCGAGAATTTCCAAACCTTCAAGTTTATTCCGGAACGCCCGCAGGTGACGCATAACAGCAAGCTGAAAGAAGAGGTTATCAAAGTCAATATCCCGGTGGCGAAAGGAACATCAAGTACCGATTTGCACTTTCAGAACTGGCTTGATGCCATTGCGAAAAACGATCCTTCGTACTGCAACAACCCGCCAGATCTGGGGGCAGCTGCGATTGCAACGGTCATTCTTGGTGCTCGAAGTTATCGGGAGGATCGTGTTTTCTACTTCGATGGCGAAACCGGCTCCATCACCGACGGCAACGGGAGTTGGTCGAAGAAGTGGGAACAGCGTTCCCACGCCAGAAAAGAAGCCGCTCACATTCCTGGCTGGATCGCAGGAAACTACGGTTCCACACTCGATGAACCAGATTACATGAAACTTGCTGGCCCCTGGATCAACGGAAATCCCCCAGAAAACGGGTAATGTCTCATCAGGGAATGTTCCCTATCACGATCCAGAATGGGAGGCGCAATGGGACGCTGGCCGGGAATTAAACAGTTCGATTTAACAGGGCAGGTAGCGATTATCACCGGCGGATCCAAGGGATTGGGTGAAGCGATGGCAGCGGGTCTGGCTTCTGCAGGAGCTGATTTGATGCTGGTCAGCCGGAACCAGAACGAGGCTCAGTTGGCTGCGGAGACAATTGCCAGGGAATACGATATTCGTGCAACCGGTTTCCAGGCGGATGTTGCTGATGAGCAAATGGTTTCGGAAATGGCAGAATATTGTGTTCAGGAGTTTGGCAGAATCGACATCCTCGTCAACAACGCGGGAATCAATATTCGTGGGCCAATTGACGAGTTGACGTACGAAGAGTTCCGTCAGGTTCAAAAGATAAATGTGGATGGAATGTGGCTTTGCTCACGGGCGGTGGTGCCGCAGATGAAGAAGCAGCAATCGGGACGCATCATCAATCTGGCGAGCACACTCGGGCTGGTTGGACTGGCCAATCGTACTCCGTATGCCACCAGTAAGGGAGCGGTTGTACAAATGACGCGGGCATTGGGGCTTGAACTCGCAGAGTTTGGGATCAATGTCAACGCAATTTGCCCCGGACCGTTTCTCACTCCCATGAACGAGCCGATCGCGGAAACTGAGGAAGTGAAAAAGTTTATCGTCGGAGCAGTCGCGTTGAACCGGTGGGGACGATTGGAAGAAATTCAGGGAGCAGCAATCTTTCTGGCCAGCAGCGCCTCCAGTTACATGACCGGCAGCCTGATTACCGTTGATGGTGGTTGGACCGCCCGCTGAGTCTATGCATCGGTTCGCCCCAACAGATGGCGAAGGGTATCTTCCAGCGTTTCCTGCTGGAAATTGTAACCGGCATCGAGCAGCTTTCGGGGGACGACTCTTGTGCTTTCCAGTAGCAATGCCTCACCCATTTCACCAAGAAGGAGTTTGATCATTGAAGCAGGCATCGATAACAGGGTAGGGCGATTCAGTACCAAGCCAAGAGTTTTCGTGAACTCCCGATTGGTCAACGGTTTCGGCAAGACGACGTTGACTGCGCCTTCCAGTGTTTCGTTTATCAACATAAAGTGAATGGCACCGACGACATCGTGAATCGAAACAGTGCTCCAATATTGCTTTCCTGTTCCGGCAACACCTCCCAGGCCGCATCGGAACAGCGGTAACATGGATGCCAGAGCCGCTCCGGTGGGAGTCAGGACAACACCAATACGAGGATGTGCGACACGGATTCCCGCCTTTCGGGCAGGCTCAGCCGCCTGTTCCCAATCACGCACCAACTGCGGCAAGAAGCCGCTTCCCGGGCTTGAGTCCTCTGTCATAACTTCGTCACCACGATCTCCATAATATCCAATGGCAGATGCGACGATGAAAACAGACGGCTTTTCCTGCAACGTCGCCAGCAGGGCAGACAGGAGTCGTGTTGAATGGACCCGGGATCGCCTGATTTTCTTTTTGTAGTCCGTATCCCATTTATGATGGGCGATATTGGCACCGCCCAGATGGATGACGGCATCGAAACTTTCCAGTGAGTTCCGATCGACTTCTCCATGTTCCGGATCCCAGAAAACGGTTTTCGGATTCAAGGAAGCCACTTTTTCACTTCTTACAAGACGGATGACCTCGTGTCCTCCCGTTTCAAGAAACGAGCAGAGTGAATTCCCGATCACTCCGGTTGAGCCTGAAACCAGTATGCGCATGCGTTTTTGGAGGTGGTAGTTGTAATGCAGCTCCATTTCTGTTTTTGATTGTCGGTGTCGGTAGGTGAACCAGGCCTTCAATTTCTTCTGCACAAACGGCTCACCCAAAAGATTTCCTGCTTTGCCGAACGGGACAGAGTATTCGATATCATCAATCAATTTGCAGGATGTTTCTGTGATTGATTCGAAGGTAGACGCCTGGCACCAGGTGTGGAACGGGCCTTTTAACTGTACCTGTTCAATTCTGCGATCCGGTTCAATATTACGGTATTCCGTGAGCCATTCGGTTCGCAAACCTGCAACGAGCGGAACACTCAACCCGATGCAGTTCCCGTTTTCAACTTGTTCCGCTTGCCGGGTCATGCGAATTTTTTCCCAGGGGGGAAGCAACCGCTTGAGCGCACCGGGGTGCAAATGCCAGTGATACGCAAATGAAGCGGGCACATTCAGCATCGTTTGGGGGGTGAATCGCATATTCTGCAATGACTGCTCTATTGCTACGTCAAATTGGGCGGAAACCGGTCAGCCGCAACTGTTTTCTCAAGCGAACAGGATTACCTGAAAGAAACATGATTGACAGCTTTACTCCAGGTGGACGCCATCAAAGCGGCTCCAAAAGGAGTCGGATGCACGCCATCTCCCGCCCAGTGCTTGGGTGGTGCGTATTTGACGGCTTCATCAAACATCGTCTGAAACGGTACAAAAACGGCTTGCTGTTCCTCTGCCATTTTTCTGGCCACCGCTCGATAGCCATCAAAAACGGGAAACCATTTGTCGTCAACCGCACCACATTTCAATACGAACGGTTCGCAGATGACGAGTTTCACATCGGGCAGCGCAGCTTTCGTATCCTGCAGCAGTTTGCGATACCCGGTTTCATAAGTTTCAACAGTTCCGTCATATCTCCCACCAAACTTATGCCAGAGGTCATTGACGCCAATGAGGATGCTCAGCACATCCGGCTTCAAATCGATGCAATCTTTTTGCCAGCGTTTCGCCAGATCTGGCACCTTGTTGCCGCTGATACCACGATTGTAAATTTTCAACTTCTTTTGGGGTTGACCGACCAACATGGAAGAGGCGGCCATCCACGCATAGCCACGTCCGAAACCGGGTTGCATGTTTGGTGTTGCTTCTGCTTGGGTGCTTTTATCACGTCCGGCATCGGTGATCGAATCTCCCTGGAACAGAATTGTGTTGCCGGGTTGAATCAGTGAATAATGTTTCTTTTTCTCAGCAGCCTGCAAACTGCCCGCTCCCGCAGCCATCACCATTCCGCTTGCCCCCACAGTCAGGGAGGTTGCCATGAAATTCCGTCTGTCAGTTTGTCTGTTTTGATTACTCATAATGGTGTCCATTCAGAAACAGGGTATTGGAAGGGAACGGGAATCAGAGAAACAACGCAACATAGATGACCGCCAGTATGATCTGCATCGCCGCAAACGGCAATGCCATGACAACAAACCTGCCAAAGGAAAGCGGAATTTTTTGCTTGTGGATGATTGTCATCGCGACAACAGTCGAAGCGGAACCGATTGGTGTAATATTGCCCCCCAAATTGGCACCGAATATGACACACCACCACAATGGGGAACCGCTGGTCAGTTCCATTCCAGAAAGAATTTTCGCCAGCATGGCAGCAAGTGGTATGTTGTCAGTGACGGAACTGGCAAGGGAAGAAGAGAAAAGAAGGGAACCCGATGAGGCAGGTTCGGGCAGTGAAAGCATGATCGCGATTCCCTCCCCGATCAGATCCAGTACCATTGCCTGTTCCATGACGTAAATGACAACGAACAGACCGGCAAAAAACGCAAGTAAATCCCAATCGACCAATGAATAATATTTTCCGACTTCGTTTTTGTAGGCCAAAAGCATGATTCCAGCAAAAAACATCGCAATGAAGCCCATGCCGAGTTTGTCGAGATTCCACGGGAGCGCGGACTGTCCTGCCAGAGTGGCAATAAATGCCACCAGAACGACAACAGCAATCCAGAAGAAGCGATGATCCGGAACCGATTCGTTTTCATCGAAACCGGAAACAAGTGTTTTGGCAGTTTCCCTTTCGGCTTCGGTTTTCAGGCTTGAAATAGTAAAACGCCATCGACCCAAGAGCAGTGTCGCGATTGTAGAGACTGCAACATAGGGAGCCGCGATCAAAAAGAACTTTGCAAAAGAAATGCCTGCCGTTTTCCCCACGATGATATTCGGTACGGAACTGATTAACGTCAATAACCCGCCCACGTTGGTTAAAAGCCCTTCGATCAGCAGGAATCCGAGCATCAAATCCTGTCGCTTCAATTTGTGAAGTGACACCGATGTCAGCGAACCGATGATAATCATTGCGGTCACGTTATTCAGAACAGCCGAAAAC